>DATNRC010000163.1:0-12488 GCA_036703705.1 Candidatus Obscuribacterales bacterium | reverse complement strand
CACCAAGAATCGGTATGATCATTCTTCAGTCCAGTTGAAATTGGATTTGCAACGCAATTACACACTGGACTACCTCTTTTCGGCAAGGTTTCCTTGCGGATATCTGCCGATATCCGGCAGGCTTATGCTTCGTTTTACATGAGCTAACCCTCAAACCGGCGCCGTTCCTTTAGAGATCGGTTCTACTATCACAACTAGTCAGTTTAAGCCTTCGACCCATCAGCCAGGGCATGCTGTGAAAGGTGACTGGAATTGCCAATCCGGCAATTTTCACCTGTACAGGGGCACAAAGCGGAGATTTTGCGCCAATCTGCGCACCCGAGCGCCGTAGCTTACGATCGCCAAAGCTCTGGCGGCTCGGTTTCGTTAGGAAAAAGACCAATAGGGGAAAGAACGCATCGGGACGGAAATTTGGACATGACCTCGCACCACAGTTTGCCGCGTTATGTAATCAGCCTGGGAGCATCTACGGTGCTCATTACTTTCGCGAACATCGCGTGTCTTTCGGGCAATCCGCACAATGCCGCCCCATTGAACAAGCAATCCGACAATCGGCGATCGGCTCGCGCAAGCGCGAACACAAACACTCGCCCTTTAACGGACAGCAGCAAAAGGGGCAAATCTAAGGGAGAACGCCCAGCTACTAAATCTGGTGCGGCAAGGACAGCTCGCACGTACGAAGAGTACATGTCCCTCGGTCATAACTTCATCAATTTGGAAAACGGAAAAGCAGCGCGCATGGCTTTTGAAAGAGCAGCCATGCTCAAGCCGCAGCGCGCAGAGGCCTGGTTTAATCTAGGCTATGCCTGGCATTGCACAGGCAACCTCAAGGCGGCGCAAGCGCAATACGAGAAAGCGCTTGCCCTGGATTCTTCCTGCCAGCCTGCACTTATGTATCTTGGTATCGCATTCAGGGACATGGGCAAGTACGCGGATGCTGAAGCGGTATTGAAAAAACTGGTCAAAATCGCGCCCCGGAGCGCAGAAGCATGGATCGACTATGGGGTCATTTTGCAGGATGCGCGAAAGATCAAGGAAGCAGAAGCTGCCTACCGCATGGCTGCGCGCGTCGATCCTCGCTCGGCATGCGCGTGGAACAACATCGGCGGCATTCTCGCCGGACAGGGAAAATATCGGGAAGCGATCAAGTGCTATGAGAAAGCGCGGCGACTGTCGCCTCAAGATCCGCTTGCCTGGACCAGTCTGGGCTGTCTCTACATGGACAGAAAAGATTTTCCCAAAGCGGAAGCGATGTTTCGCAAATCGTTGGCTCTCAATCCGTTAGATGTTCGCACGCTCTGCAATGCCGGCGAGCTGAAATATATGAAGCGTGACTTCAAGAGTGCGGAACAGCTGTACAAGCGCGCACTGGCTGTCAAATCCTGGAGCGGTCCGGCATTGACCGGCTTTGCCTGTGTGCTTGCCCAGCAAGGCAAGGTGACTGCGGCAGAAAAGTACTTCCGCCTGGCGCTGCGTTACAAGCCCGACGACCCCTCTTCCTGGATCAACCTTGGCATAGCACTCAACAAATTGGGACGCAGTCGAGAGGCCTATGGCGCTTTCCGGCAGGCTGTCAAATTGGATCACGCAAATGTGAAAGCGCTCACCGAAGTCGCTGTTTTGTTGAACAGCCAGGGTGATGCCGAGGGAGCGAAGAAAACTTTTCAACAAGTCGTGAAATTGCAGCCCAGTTCTTATATCGCTCTCGGTGAGCTGGGACGCATTCTTATGCTTCAGGGAGAATTTGCAGAAGCGGAAGTTTTGTTCAAGAAGTCGCTCGGCATAAACAATCAGCAGCCCCTGATTTGGTCTTATTTGACCACTTTGCTCAAAACCAAAGGCGATGAAAAAGGAGCTCGGGAAGCCCTTTCTCACAGCTCAAAGGACAGACCTGAAGATGCGACCAGTCTTTATAAAGTGGCTTATGACCTGGAGCGCCACGGTGAGGTGCGAACAGCGCGCGAGGCATACAAGCTGGGATTGCGAATGACTCCTGAAGAGGTCGACGTCATATTGTCGCTGGCGCAGCAGCCAGGCGACACGACATCGGCAAGCAAAAGGCACTGATGACGGCATTTGTTTTTCAGCCTCTTCTCCTCAGGGTATGATTCATGTGACTGAGCAGGAGCCGCCTATGGACATCGCCCTTACACTTGAATACAAGCCTGGTGTGCCACTATACAGGCAATTGGCCGAGGCTCTGAAAGAATGCATTTTGTCCGGTCGTCTCAAGCCCGGAGAATTTCTTCCTTCAACGCGCGACATGGCCAAAATGTTGGGTGCTTCCCGCGTGACGGTCGTGCGCAGTTATGAGGAGCTGGTCAGTCAGGGGTTTCTCATAGCGGCCACCGGCAGGGGAACCTGCGTTGCCCGACGTCTGCCCGAAGAAGCCCAGAGAGTGGCGATGCAAATGCATGTGCATCATGATTTACTGCCGGAGCGCAAGTTGGTCCTTTCCAAATTCGGCAAACGTCTCATGCAGCAAGGTTGCGTGCGTTCCGGCTCTGCAGACCTGCCGGAGTTGAATTATGGAGCGCCGCCGTCCGAACATCTGCCGGTGACGAAATGGCGCGAGATGTTGCTTAGATATTCTCGGGGCGTGAACGATCATGCGGAGGTTTTCGAAGATGAAGATCCTATGGGTTATCGACCTCTGCGCGATGCGATTGCCTCTTATTTGAGCCGCGCCCGCGGTGTCAAATGCCGGGCCGAGCAAGTGGCTGTTTTTTCCGGGGCGCAGCATGCCTTGAATTTAATCGCCCGTCTGTTAATCGACGAAGGTGATTCGGTTGTCGTGGAAAATCCAGGCTTTCCGCAGGCGAGAGAGCAGTTTGCCTTAAATGGTGCCGAGGTGATACCAGTCGCTGTCGACGAATGCGGCTTGCAAGTGAATGAGCTCAGAGAGCTCAATGACTGCAAAGCGGCATATGTGACACCATCGCATCAAGACCCGACGGGCGCGGTCTTGCCCCTTGAAAGACGCACCGACTTGCTTCGCTGGGCACGGAAAACAGGCGCCTTTATTATTGAAGATGATTTCGACAGCGAGTACCGCTACGGCGGCAAGGCTGTTCCTGCGCTTCAAGGACTGGATGAAAGCGAGTCGGTCATTTACTTGTCGACGTTTTGGAAAGTGCTTTTTCCCCTTCTGCCTGTCGGCTATCTCGTTGTTCCTCACTGCCTGATTCCTTGCGTAGCAAGAGCCAAATTGTTGACGGAGCGCACATTCCCTTTGCTGGAGCAATTGGCGCTCACCGATTTCATTCAGGAAGGGCATTTGGAAAGGCACATTCGTCGCTCCAGGGATGTTTATGCCAAACGCAGGCAAGCTTTGATTTTTGCCCTCACCACTAATTTCGGCAAAGCGCTTTTTATATCGAAAGAGAGCGCCGGCATGCATGTTCTAGTGCGTTTTGCCACCACTCTGAGTGATGACGAATTGTTGGCTTGCGCTGTGAAAGCGGAAGTGCCTATGGTGAGCACGAGTGACTACTATGTCGATGGCGAACGGCAGGGCGAGTTCATGATTGGCTTTGCCGCCGTTGACGGCGAAATCATCGCCGAAAAGGTAGCAGCGCTAGCCAACCTTATAAAGGACGGCGAGCAAGTGGCAGTATGAACGGGTGTTAAGCCCGCAAAAGCGCAAGGGCCATTAGATTGTTTGTTGCTCACATTTTCGCAACAAGGCACGGGCGCTCCTCCTTGCAAGTTTTTCCAAGGCGGCGAGCGGCGGCTCGGCCAAGAAAATTGCAATAACCTAATGATTCGCCGGTTGCGTAAGAAATCGTAGTAAAACCAAGACGGGATCCCTTGTTGGTCCGCCTCGCACATAGGAGAACCTCTGATGATGGGAGTTTTTCACGACCTGGATGCTTACGGGCACGAGCAAGTTTCTTTCTTTCAGGACAAAGAAACGGGTTTGAAAGCAATCATAGGCATTCATAGCACCGTCCTCGGCCCTTCATTGGGCGGTTGCCGAATGTGGAAATATTCGGACGAGGCGGCGGCGCTCAGGGATGTGCTCAGGCTGTCCCGCGGGATGACCTACAAGGCTGCTGTTGCCGGGCTCAGGCTGGGCGGCGGCAAAGCTGTTGTGATTGCAGATGCCCGTCTGGAGAAAACACCCGAGCTTTTGAGAGCGTTTGCGCGCGCTGTTGATTCTCTCGGCGGCCGCTACATTACGGCGGAAGACGTCGGCATGTCCGTCAGTGACATCGACTTGATTCGCGAACATACAAGACATGCGGTTGGCGGCAGCAACGAGGGCGGCAGTGGCGATCCATCAGTAATGACAGCTTATGGCGTTTTCCACGGCATGCGATCGGCCCTCAAATTTGCCGGCTTGGGCAATGAGCTGAAAGGCATTCGTGTGGCGGTTCAGGGCGTGGGCAATGTCGGCTATCACCTCTGCCAGTATCTTGCGCAAGCAGGCGCCGAGCTTATCGTTACCGATATTTATCCCAACCAGGTGCAGAAGGTAGTGGAAGAATTTTCAGCCCGCAGCGTGACGCCCGATCAAATTTATTCCGTTGATTGTGATGTGTTCGCTCCCTGTGCTCTTGGCGCCATCCTCAATCAGCGCACGATTCCTCAACTGAAGTGCAAAATTGTGGCTGGTTCTGCCAACAATCAGTTGGAAAACGACGCCGATGGAGAAGCCCTTTCCAAACGGGGAATCGTGTACGTGCCTGATTATGCGATCAATGCCGGCGGCTTGATCAACGTGGCGGCTGAATTGGACGGGTACAACAAAGAATTGGTCATCGCCAAGGTCGGCCAGATCGCCCACACAGTCGAGCAAGTTCTGACCCGTGCCAGCGGCGAGCACATTTTGCCGCATCAGGCTGCTGACGCCATTGCCGAGCAGCGCCTGGCGGAAGCACGCAAAAGGAACCGCTCGGGATTCACAGCAGCCGATACAATGGTTATTGCTCCAGAAGTCAACGTCGCCAATGCCGTCTCGCGTTGATTCCGGCTGGGGCCCTTCGTTGGTTTCGCTGAATTGAGCTTCAACACATTGTATGCGGAGATCTCCTGCCCTTTCTGCAAAGAAAAGGTAACCTCGGGCATAGGCTTCCGCGTGGGAGCGATTGCTAATCGTGCCTACAAGGTGGGCGACAGATTGAGCTGGGAGGGCGAAAACATTCGACCGGCCAAACGTCCTGCCGGCGGCGACATCACGTCGATTGGCTATTTCAACTGCGACAACGTCGCTTGCTCGTCATGGAAGGATTGTTTTCCCGATGTGCAACAGGCGCTCGTCGTTGTGGAAAACGATGTGATCGTGAAGGCGGAAGTTTACAACGGACCCTCAAAGGGTGAAGAATTTGCGATTATAAAGCCTGCCCCCAAGAAGAAGGGTCACACTAAATAGGCTTTGGCGAGGTTTTCACAATGCAGGCCCGTGAGTTTCTCATGATCCCCGGCCCCACTCCGGTGCCGGACAGAGTTTTAGAAGCGATTGCTCGCCATCCCATTGGGCATCGCACGCAAGAGTTTTCCAAACTGCTTAGGGCTTCTGTAGACGGTTTGAAATGGCTGGCAGAAACGAAAAATGATCCCATGATCATCACGTCATCCGGCTCGGGAGCTATGGAAGCTGCGATTGCCAATGTCGTCAATCCTGGCGACAAAGTAATTTCTCTTGTTTGCGGCGTCTTCGGCGAAAGGTGGGCGAAAATCGCCGAATCATTCGGCGCTCAAGTGGAGCGCATCAATGCCCAGCCTGGTGAAAGTATTTCGCTGTCGGTGCTCGAAGAACGCCTGCAAAAAGACACCAGCAAAGAAATCAAGGCGGTGACGATCACTCACAATGAGACGTCTACCGGGGTTATAAACGATCTCGAACAGATCGTGAAAGCAATCGGCGAGCACGGGGCTCTTTCGATTGTTGATGCGGTTACGAGCTTCGGCGCCTGTCCCTTGTCTATCGACAAATTCGGGCTGGACATCCTTGTCACCGGCAGCCAGAAAGCTTTGATGCTGCCTCCCGGTTTGGGCATAATTTTCCTCAGCGACAGGGCCTGGAAGGCGTGCGAGTCCTGCAAAAGCCCGCGCTTTTACTTCGACCTCAGGCGCTATCGCAAATCGCTGGAAGCCGACACTACGCCGTATACTCCTAATGTCTCGCTCGTGGCCGGTCTTAAGACCTCGCTTGAAATGATAGAGCAAGAAGGCAAGGAAAAAATCTTCGACCGCCATCGACGGTTGAAAGCTTCATTAAGAGCCGGTCTTCAAGCAATGGGACTGGAGCTGTTCGTCGACGAAGCGTGCGCCTCGCCGACAATCACTGCCATCCTGCCGCCGAAAAACCTTGCGGTGAGCAATATTCGCAAAGGCCTGAGGGAGGAATTCAAAATCCTGATTGCCGACGGTCAGGAATCTCTTAAAGGGAAGATCTTCCGAATCGGGCACATGGGCTACGTTTTTGACCGCGACATTTTGATGACCCTGGCCTCGCTTGAAGCTGTTTTGAAGACATTGGGTTACGACACGCGGCGCGGGCAAGCAGTGGAAGCCGCTACTCAAGCCATGGCGCTCATGAAGTAAAAGTTCTTGTTCGGCGATCTCCTCCTCAAATTGCCGGCCAGTCAGGCAGATCATCAGTGGGCTCGGGAATCGGCACGGGCTTCGGACGATAGTAAACTGGTTCTGCGCCATCCGCCTTGTTGTTTTTTGAACGGCTGAACGTCTCCCAATCTTGATCGGTGATTGAGGAATGAAGATTGTTTCTGGCGCTTTCGGCCAGCCTGTTGGCGCCAGTTTCTCCCTCATTTGCGAATCTGAAAGAATCGAGTGTTTTGCTCATGTCGAAAATCCTCGCTGAACATTCCTTTGCGAATCGGCTGCGCCTGCTTTGGTTGGTCAATTGGTAAGTTCCAAAGCACGGTTTCACATCGCCGGTTCACATAGGCATTCTCCATGCGTGTCCAGCAAATTCTGTAGGTCACTCATTTAAGTCACTATTTGAGGATGAATGATACGACTCTATTTTATAGGCAGACCGAGGAGTTTGTGACCCCTCGGTCTGTCATTACCCCGCGCACACTTGGTCTATTGGTGTGCGTTGATCACTGCATTTGACTGCAAAATGATGTTGCTTGGTGATGTATTGGCATCAAACGTTATGGTCTTGCCAATCGCATCGAAGAAGTTTGTAGTGTCTGCAGAAATACCGATCCCCCAGTTTATCTTGCCGGGGGGCGTAATGGTGACCTTTTGATGGTCAATAGTTTGAGGTGCGCAAGCAGGCGGATTCAGCGGATCAGATTCTGTGCAGCTGGACTGAGCGGGGCGTCCAACGGACACCAATATATTTCCAGTGGCTTCTATCCGATCGTTTGAAGAAATCGTGACACTCGCACCCCCTTCTAGAGTGACATGCCGTGCGGTGGATTGCAGCCAAAGCGTTCGCCATTTGCGCAGTCAGTGTGGAAAACACGAAACGCAAACACTTAAAGCATTTTAAATTAACGCGCCAAAGTGATGTTTTTCTGTTATTTAACCTGATGAGATCTGGCGGTGCGGCGCAGAAGAACGTGAAAAGCGCTGTCCTGGAGGCGAAGAATGACTCTCCTTGGAAAGAAAAGAGCGAGAAACTTTATTCTCGCCTGTGTGTCTGCTCTGGCGCTGATTCAAGCAGCGCAGCCGGCGCATGCATACTACTGGGGCTCTCCGTGGAGCTGGGGCTACACTGCTCTTTGGCCTTTGCGTGCCATTACCTATCCGCTTTTAGGAACGCCGTGGAGTTATCGCAATCCTGTCTATGCCACAAGCGCGCTTCTGGGGCAGACGACGCGCCTTGCTTACCGCGCCCCCGGATATGGTGCCAATCCGATTTCAGCGCCTTATTTCGCCAACAATCAAACAATTGCCAGCCAGGTAGTCAATCAGCCGCAAGTCCCGCAAGGTCCGTCCGATCAAATTGCTTATGCCCGCTGGTTGAAGCCGACGGATTTCGCCGATCGCGAATTGCTCGCCCGCGCTCCCGGAGCCCCGACACCATTTATCGTGCCGCAAGAATCGGTGATGGGAAAGGTGGAAACCCCTCAAGACGAACTTACGCTCTCGCCGCTGCAGCAACCGTCAAATCAGACAGCAGGGGCAGGCGCTCAAGCGTTGCAACAACCCGGCGTCGGCAGTCGTGCCGCAGGCTCTGAGCTGATGCCACCATCTGCGCCACCGTTCACGCCGGTTGAGCATCATCCTGGCTCCGAACATCTTGCCGCTGCCGAGCACCATGCCGTTCCTGCTCATCAACCAGTGCCGGAGCACCACCTGGGCGGCAACAAACCGCTCGCGGCAGGATTCGTCGACCTCGTCAACAACAAGTATGGTGGCGATATCACCAAGGCCTTGAAAGATCCCGAAGCTCGTTCATGGGCGCACGCCATGGGCGTCATTGAGCGCAAGAGCTTCTCCACCTCTCATCTCGGAACAGAGCGCATCCAGACAATAGAACGCATCCTCAAAGATTCTTCATTGGAGCCAGTCGCAAAATTGCAGGCGGTCGGTATCCTGCTGCGCAAGTAGCACGCAGCCTGGAATACCTGCTGCGCAAATTGCAGGCAGCATGGAATGCCTTCTTAGCAAACAGCACGCATACCCTGCGCGGATAGCATGCGGAATACCCTTTGTGCAATAAGCGCGCACATCCTTGCCCAGATAACATGCAACATCGGATACCCTTGTGCGCAGGCAGCACACAGGCGCTTGCGCAAATCGCTCGCCCAAATTGCATGCGGAATACCCTTTGCGCAATAAGCGCGCACATCCTTACGCAGATAACATGCAACATCGGATACCCTTGTGCGCAGGCAGCACACAGGCGCTTGCGCAAATCGCTCGCCCAAATCGCATGCGGAATACCCTTTGCGGAATAAGCGCGTATACGCTTGCGCAGATAGCACGCATCATCGAATACCTGCTGCGGGAACAACGAACGCCGCTTGTCAGGTAGTTCGCTAACCGCGCTATCGAGCATTCCATCACGGTACGTGAAATGCCGATAACGAGCGCCTCTTTGCTTCTTCTTTGCGAGCGGAATTTTGGACAGACGGTTCGCTCATAGATCGTCACCCAGCTTAGGATGAGCGCTTGCTGGCGTGGAAAATTTCAAGCTCTTAGCTAGATTTTGATTGCTAAAAGTCAAACCCCTTATGATCAAGTGGTCTTGAATTCATAATTTTCCCTCTCAAAGACTCTATCGAAAACACGGCAGCATTACGCCCATCGCCCAGTCGCCACAAAAACACCACTTCATGTGGCGAGGTGTGCTGTCACTTCTGATGGCGTGACACTCAGCATCCATCGAGACTGGCAACGTACGCGCACGGCGAAAGACCTCAGGCTCGATCGGAGGGCGCGTTTGCCGCTCAAGTGGTGGCTGCCTGTTTTTTCATATAGAGAAGACCTTTGCACGCTTCCCGCGTGCATTGTTGTGAAGGACGAGCCATGGGTTCCCAACGTGATGTGTACCCTGATATACCAACGCTGCTGGCGCATCGCGCGGAAAATCGGGACTATCGCCTTCGCTTCCGCAACCGCAAGAGCTGGGCCACGATAGTTTCACCGCACGGTGGCTACATCGAGGAAGGAACATCGGCATTAGCACGTGCAATTGCTGGCAGTTCCTATAATCTCTTCGACTTCCAGGGACTGCAGCTCGAACGCCCATATCAGCTGCATGTCACCTCGACGCGTTTCCGGCATCCAGTTTTGATGAAGATGCTCGAGCAGTCCGAGATCGCCGTTTCCATACACGGGATGGGTGACGAGGATGACATGACGATCTGGCTTGGCGGGCTCAACATCGAGCTCAAAAACCGCATTCACAAAAATCTGCTCAAAGCTGGTTTTTCCGTCAATGCCGACAGCCCCCGTCACCGCGGCATCAGCCCGCAAAACTTCGTCAATCTGGCAAAGCAGCGGGGCGTTCAGCTGGAGTTGCCAGACAATCTGCTTGCTAGTATGTTTGTCGGTCGGCGGAAGTTCAACCCCGCCGGACCTGCACGCGAGACAACTCCACGGTTCGCTCATTTCGTCACTGCCATTCGCAGTGCTGTCAAAGAACATAAGAGGACTACACCTGTGAATAAAGCCCAGCAGTTCGCCGATCTTCTCTCAACGCTGTTTCGCGCCAATCCATGGCACGGCATTTCGCCCGGCGAACGCGCACCGGATGTGGTGCGGGCTTTCATCGAGGTGGTTCCGACCGGTGCCGTCAAGCTCGAGCTCGACAAACAGTCCGGTTATCTTTCCGTGGACCGGCCGCAGCAGTTTTCTTCCATGTGCCCCACGCTTTATGGGCTCATTCCGCAAACTTACTGCGGTCAATCGGTGGCTGAGCTCTGTGCTGAGCGCACGGGACAAAGACGCATCCGCGGCGACGGCGATCCGCTCGATATCTGCGTTTTGACCGAGAAGGACTTCGCCCACGGCGATGTGCTCGTGCACGCAAGACCAATCGGCGGCCTGCGTATGATCGATCGTGGCGAGGCGGACGACAAAATCATCGCAGTGCTCGACCAGGACATCGCCTACGGCAATATCACCGACATCTCGAGCTTGCCTGAAGGAGTGGTGGCGCGCATCCAGCACTACTTCCTGAGCTACAAGCAGCCGCCAGGAACAAACTGCCGCAAGCCGGTGGTGAGCATCAAAGCCGTCTACGGCCGCGATGAGGCTGTCGAGGTGATTCGCCGCAGCCTCGCCGATTACAACGACAAATTCGGACGCCCTGAAGACAGGCTCGATGCTCTGCGCTCACTGCTGGCGGAAGCGCTGATGCTGCCTGCGGGTAGAAAGCGCCGCTAGAAGCGGACCGAACCGGAAGACGGCGTAATGGCTGCCGCTCTTTCTCCTAATCTCGGGCAGGAGCGCTGCCACGCCAGCGCTCCTGCCCCCTTCTTTTCAACCCCGTGCCTATCCGTTGGCGGTCGTTGCTTTTTTCAATTTGCATATCTACTACGGCATGGCATAATTGTGGCACGTGAAGCGCTTATGTTCGCGACTTTGAGCTGCCTGTGCTAGGCACGCGGGTTGAGATTCTCCTTAGTTTGCGGCTGGGTAAGCGGCTGGCCGGTACCCCGCAACAAGAGTGAGGAATGTCGCAAGCCTTTGAACGGTGCGGTTTTCCACGACCGCTCACCCTTCCGCGTTTGCGCGTTGCAGTGAATAACACAGTGAAGCAAGTGTTTTACAAGCATTGGCTTGTGCTCTATCTCAAAGCACAATATGGATTGTCAATTTACTCGTTTGAAAGGAGGAGGGCTTAAGGTCGCAGACAGCTGTTCGGTTTTGAGTGAAGCAGCGTGGCGCTTTACTCTTCGAAAGTTTCCCTCTTCGGTTTCTTTGTCGCGGTCTGGGCTGCTTGAGCGCAGCCTGTTCTGTGACTTTGGAGAATATCATGGATCAATCCAACGAGGTTCTGGAGCGAACCTTAGCTGATTTCAACCGAAGGTTGGCTGACCTGGAGCGGTCTGTGGCGGAGCTGAAAAGCGAGCGCTCCCCGCAAACCTCCACCGCAGCCGCCGAGGTAGCCGCTCCCTCGTTGCCAGCCTCCAGGCTGGAAGGCGTTGACGAGCAAGCACAGGCGACGAATGATGTTGCCGTCGATGCCGCTCTGACGCAAACATCAAGGTCGCCGGCAGCGGCCAATGAAGTTGTTGTTACGGTCGAGAGTGTGCCCGTTGTCCTGCCGAAAACCGAGAAAGAAGACGTGCGGCGACAACGTCGACATAAACCAGAGCAAGCAGACGGGCCGCCCATCGGAACAGCGGCCATCGTCGGCGTTCTTGCCTGGATTTTCAGCGGCTATTTCCTTGCGGGAGCCGTTTTCGCGGCCATCATTCTTGGTGGCTGGGCCATTTTCTTCCGCAAGCCATCTCCGGCTGGTGCAACGGCGGGCGCCACTGCAAGCGGTGCCTCCCCCGACGCCGCCGCGGACGGAGCGGCATCTCGTACCCAGGTCGCCCCTGATGGAGACGTGGGTCATGCGCCACTTCCCTCAGGACCCTCTCGCCCGTGGGCCTTTGGCTCTAAGATCGAACAAGCCATCGGCCGCTACTGGTACCTCTGGACCGGCGTCTTTGCGCTCGTCATTGGGCTTGGCTACGGGCTCATTCTCGCCTACCAGCACGTCGGACCGGTAGTTAAGATCGCCAGCTGGTTTTTAGGCGCCGGGGTTCTTGTCGGCGCCGGTGAACTGGCCTTGCGCCGCATGAAACAACAATCGTTCGGACAGGCGCTGATTGCCGGTGGTTATGCGCTGGCGTTCTTCACCGTTTACGCGATGCAAAATGTCGCGTCGGTGAAGGTGATGGACAATGTCGTCCTCGATTCCAGCCTGCTTCTTGCGCTGGCAGCCGGCTGCATGACTCATGCGCTCGCCAGGCGTTCGGAGACGATCGCCCTTCTTTCAGCGCTCCTCGCTTTTGTCACCATCTCCCTCAGCCCCGTCACCTATTTCACGGTGGTGGCATCGGCGG
>DATNRC010000162.1:0-8992 GCA_036703705.1 Candidatus Obscuribacterales bacterium | reverse complement strand
GCACCGCCGCCAGGCTCTTTGAGCGCAGCTCCTGCTCAACCGGTGCCGGATCATGTGGGTACGTTGTCCAGTTTCCTTTCCCAGCTGCGAGCGGCTTCTTACGGCGAGAAACAACGAATGGAAAAGGCCGAAAGCGCCGCCCAGGAGGTGCTCGGGCTCAAATCCGGCTCTTCATCAGCGCTCAGCTTGCCGCCATTGCCGCCTCTTCCCACGCTTATCACGCAAACTCCTGTGATTGCGGCCGCCGGCGGCACTGCTGCAACTACCACCGCAAGCACCGCAGCAAGTGCGGCTAGTGCGGCTACCAATGCAGCTACCAATGCGACCACGAATGCAGCCACAAATGCAGCCAGTGCTGCAGCTCCAGCCGCGCCGGAAGTAAATTCTCTGGCTGGACTGGCCTTGAAAGCGTTTCCAGGACTGACAGGCAGCGGAAACACTTCGGCCGCGTCAATTGCCGGTGCAGCAGCTCAGGCAGCTCCATCCCTTTTTGGAAGCGGGCTGAAAGGTATGACCAGCCAGGATCTGCAAGCTGCGCTGGCACCAATGGCTCAGAAATTTGGCATCCAGCTGCCTGCTCTCAACTCCGCTGCCAGTCAAAGCGGTGCCCAGGCTGCCGCTGCTGCAACGGGAGCAGCTGCCGCCGCAACAGGAGCCGGTGCCACCGCCGATGGTTTGGGCTCGCAGGCCCTGACAGGGCTGCAATCGGCATATCAGCGCATAGGCACTCTGGAAGAACAAAACCGCCAGCTTGCCAATCAACTCAAAGAAGCGCAGCAGGCCCTCAACGAATTGAAGCAACCGGCCGTCACCACAGGAAGTGCGCCCTATGCGCCGCCCGCGAGCACATTGTCGCCGGCGAGCGCTGATGCTGATTTTCCGCTGAAGCCAGAGGCAGCGCCATCCGTTTTGCCCGACGTCTCTCCTGAACCATCGCCTGCACCACCATTCCAGAGGCTCGACAACACGAGCACAGCGCCGACCTCCACCCAGGAGAACGGACAACCGAAAGACATTTTGCCGCTCAAAGCTGTGCCCGGCGTCTTGAATCCGCAATCGGGCGCCGTCAAATTCGAGCTCGAGGGCGTGACGCCATCCTGGTCAGACATCAAGCTGAAGGTAGTTCTGCACAACAATAAGTCCATGCCGCTTGCGCTTCCGCCCAATCTGAAAGCAGTTGTGCACATGGATGGCAAACCGGACCGCACAGTAAGTGTTTCCTTTCCCAGCCGCCAGATAGCGGCCAACAGTGCGGCGCACGGCACAATCAGAATCCCGGGACATGATATCAACGCTTCTGCGGACGTTTACCTGCCCAATTTCCTCCCACCATCAGAGGCTTATCGCGACGTTCATTTGAGCGTGCCTATTTCCAAGCTCTAAGTCGCTTGCCGTCAGTGAGCTTTAAGCGAGCCGGCGAGAAAAATCTGCGTGCCTCCCTTGGCCATGTTTTTTGCATGTTTCGCCAATCCCAAAAGCATCTCCAGGTCCTGGCAATCTTCTGGAATGCTGGCTACACCAAAGGCGAGACGCAGATTGCGGAAATCGACGTCCGGGGCAAGTGCTATCTTCATCAGCACTTCGTGCGCGCGCTGAGCGATTACTGCTGCCGTATTCGCGGGCGTCAGGGGCAAGAGAAGGGCATAGTCAAAGGTTTCAAAATGCGCCATGATGTCCATTTTTCGTTTCACCAGGCAGATGCGCTTCAACGCCTCTACGATCGCCTTTGTGGGCAATGTGACAACGCCCGAGTCACGCGCCATACCCATTTCAAGAACAATGATGCTCATCGGCGCATTCGTTGACTGATAGCGGTAAAACTCCTGCTCAGCAAAGAAGAGAAAAGCGGCGTTGGAGTAAATGCCTGTCTCCGGCCTGACCAGGTAGCGCTCTACTGTCTGCACTGCACCACGGTCGATCTTTATTGCCAGATCGGGCTTCTGTTCGTTGGCTTCCTCTTTTTGCGCGTACCTGACAACGATCTGATTGCTCACCAGATTGTAGACCACCGGCGTCAGGTCATTTTTCCCCAGACCCAAAGTGGAGCCGAGATCGTTGATGGTCGGGCGAGACAGCAAATGATTGTGCAAAGTGAGCAATGCCGCCTCGTTGACATTGATATGCGGCCTGACGGCAGCCAGGAATTGATCGGCATTTTGCACGGCAGGATTTAATGCCAGACGGGTCTCACCCGTATAACCGCCTTGCCGCAAAAACTTCAGTTGGTCAAGCAGCGCTATGCCTTCCAAGAGCAACCCCTGCATATCGCGCCGCACGGTTGGTTCCACCTGGCGAGACTCGCGCACGAAGTGGAAACCTCCCTCCTCCCACGTGCACATCTCGACAATTGCTCGATCGCCCACAAGACCAGGAGAAACCGCATGCAAGGGGCGTCCGCTTTCAAAGATGACTTCGCCCAGGCCTTGGTTGCTTTGCACGACCAGAACGCCGGTCATATTGCTCAGCCCGACGGATTGGAGAAGGTTGGGCACCGGCATATCCACGAGCTCACCCTGCAGGCGGGCAACACCAATGGTGGGCGACATTCCTTCCGGTCGCGCAGGGGCTGGCGGCAAAGATGGGGGCGGCAGAGCCGGCATTGACATCGACATCGAAGGCGGTGCTTTAGATGGATTGGTAGGCAGATGAGCTGTCATCATCGGATCGGGCTCACCGCCCTTGCATTCGCTCATGATGAGACTGTATAAGAGCGTGGGGTCGCCACTTCTGTAAGTCCAGATCGTGCGCTCGCCTTGCTGACTTTCCTCTCCAAGCTCCCACATCGGTTCGGAGGCGCCGTCGTAATTCACGCTCAGGCGATAGACATGATCAGAACCCGGCATAGACCAGGAGAGTGATGCCCCTCGCCCTTGCTTTGCAGATGCCTGTTGCATAAGAGCGACAATATCCGGCGAATCAGGTATCCGCCTTAATAGCTGCCCCTGATTTGTTTTGGGGCCGAACTTTTTGCCGACTGGATTCATGCGAAGGTCACTCAGAGGGCCGCCTACATAAACTGGCGCATTACTGCCATACCGGCAAGTCCAAGAGCGCCCAGCGACAGCATTGCCACAATGATATGCCCGCTGCCATCACGGTCCATGCATAGAAAGATCATTCCCAGAAAAAGTGCCAGGCCGCTGAAAAGGAAGGCGCCGCGGTAAGCAAGAGCTTCCAAGGGCAAGGCCGTCAAGGCTCCGGTGGCGATGCACACAACCGAATACGGCAATTTGCCATCAAGAGTCAGTTGTGCCGAGGACGAGCTCATGACGTCCGAGAGCCCGGTGTCGAGGACGATGGCAAAATGATTCCCTGGAATGGCACTGGAAAATTGCCTGGCTCTGCGATCGCAACCGCGAATGATGATTTGTTGCGGACCCTGCTTGTCGCTTCCTCCTGAAATGACGAGGCAGTTTATGCAGCCGGGATAAAACTGCGGCTCTCCCGGCCACGGCAATCCAGCAAAGGCCATTTGCTTGAGCACGCTAAGCGGAATGCCGCTCATGCTCTTGGTCTTGTTCAAGTCTACAACCTGAAAGAAGACCTGATCGAGCCTTTGCGTAAAAGGATTTTGATAGCGAACGGCTGTTGAGGGAAGCTCGTTAGCCGATGTCGGATAGGCATTATTCATTGCATAATAGGCTTGGATTGCCCGCTCGAGGCGGCGCATATGGGCAAAAACAAGGCTCTCGGGAGCCTTCAGCGAGTAGAACATCTGCCCATCCACACTGCGCAAGCCATAATCGGTGCTCTGGAGCCAGTATTCTTTGCGCGTCAAGCAACCGGTAGCGAGCTGCTTCACATCTCCAGTCCCGCCGTGTAGATGCTCGACCGGCACTTCACATGCTGCATTGTTCAGGCGCAGCTGGCCGCGACCATTGGGCAGGCGAGCAAAGGTCGCTCTTTCGTCAGCTGACATGAACTGTGGACAAGAGATGGACCCGATCGAGGATTTATCCGCGGTTTCGGCTGAATGGAGAAGGACGAGCAAACACCCGCCTACCATCAATATTCCTGCCGCAGCAGACATGAGGGGAACGGGCGATTTCTCTTTTTTTGCCTTCCTGTCGATTTTCTTCCGGCCTTTGATGAGATCGAAAAGCCGAAAGACAAGCTTGCTGAAGCCGTCATTGATGCTGTCGAAAAGAGCAACTGCCTGGGGCGGCTTGTCTTTTTCTCGTCTCAGCTTCTTCAATGACTCATCAGCATAAGGCGTGTTTTCTTCGTCATCTCTGTCAGTGTCCGCCGCATTGGCTTGGCTTTTCTTGGCACTGAGACCGGAAGCCAAACCTGATGGCGTGAGCGGACTGCCAAAGCCGTTGTTTCCGGCTGGGTAGCTCAATGGCTCATCAATGCCGTGACTTTGCTCGGAGCGTTGGGGGACGGGCATGTCCGAGCGCTTATAAGCCTCGAGCTTGGCGTAATGATTGCTTACGTCCTGGCGCATGCTCTCAGCCTCTGATTGCCGCCCCAGCGCCTGATACAGCTCAGCCAATTGGCGCTTGGTCTCTACGACATCAGGATGCCCTTCTCCGAGCGTCCTCTCCTCAATTTGACAGAGCAGATTGAGATAGTGGGCAGCCTTGTCCAGCTCGTTGGTGTGCCGGTAGACCTCGCCCAGTCCTTGCAGACACAGAACCGCCAGGCCATCGTCCGGGGTGAGATTTCCAAGAGCGCTAGTGTAAAGGCTGATCGCCTGCCCGCTGTTGCCTGAGCGCATCTCCGCCTGCGCCATACCGATCATCGAAACAATTTCGGAAAAGTCCCTGAGCATCCCTGACAGTCAGCTCCCCTTGGCGCAATGGCACTTAGCCAGGCATTAAAGATCAGTATGAGATCTATCTTTATGTGTACCCAACTTTCACCGTCGAAGAAAACCAGGTCCTCAATTTGTCAGCGCTCTTGGAGCTGTCAAATTTGCAGGCAAGCGGTATAGAAGCAGTTACCCCTCGAAGCAATAATCAACATGCATTCTTGCCGGTTCAACGGCGATGCAAGGAGACTCAAATGGCTGGATACGACGTTCCGCAAAACATAGTGGACGAGATCGTTCTCAAGAATCGCCTGGCGCGAGAAGCTGGAGTCGAGCTGTCCTCGCCTTCGCTTACGCAAAGGGCGAAAGACAAAGGTCTCAATGGGGACACTGGCTCCCTGACTATGGAGCCCTTAACGGCGCCAACAACTGCCAAAGAGCCGGCAAAAACAAGCTCACAGAAGACCGAGAACCAAGACCTGTACATCGAGCCCCTATTCAAGCCGGCAAAAGGCGGCACCACGCTTTTCGACTATCTCGACACCATCAATAACAAAGATGATGATGACAAAGTGAGCAAGAACGATCTGAAAAAATTCCTCGAGCTGTATGAAAACAATTCCCGCCCTGAGGAGAGGGAAAGTGTATTTTCGGCTAAGAACGCTGCTTTCGTAAGGATGCTCCTGGACAACTGGGACGGGGAAGCAATCAAAGAATTACGCGGAGTGGAGGGCAAATCAAACTGGCAAAAGGTAATGAACGGCACAGCCGTCATAGGAGGATTGGTTACGATTGGCATAGGCTTGCGCAATGACAGCAGAAGGACAGCACTCAGCGGTGCATCTATTACCAGCTGGGGCATCCGTGGGCTTCTCGATACGGAGACAAGCTCAACCCTCAAGCTGGAGCGATTGAATAAGCTCAGCGAAAAAGCTTAGCGAATCATAAGCGGCAAGCTCAGAGAACCCATTGCGTATTGGCCTTATAGAGACGTCGGATCGTGTTTTTGTCGGCCGTTGAAAGTTGCTCCACTACCCGGTTTTCGTGCATGATATCGTCGCGATAGGGGCTGTGCGCTTTTATGCCCAGCGCATGACCGAATTCGTGCGCTGAAGCGGCGCGCAATTTCTCGGGCGTGCTGTTGACGCCAAGAGAGAGCTCGATCACCACAGGCGGTGTCACCGGCATACTGCCACGAGCAAGACATTCCTGAACTTTGGCCACTGGAATAGCCTGGGCACAGGTCAACCCGCCGACTGCAATCCCCCCGGGCTGCGTAGCGCCCTGAAAGTTTTCGTTGAAGAAAACAAGAATATTCGCCTCCCGCGGATTGGCGGTAAAGTCATAGCCGAACAAACCTTCCTGCTCAAAAGGCTTCCACATTTCAATACCGGACGCGACTTGCTCTCCCAGCTCGTTGCTCCAGTTAGGAACGGTCGCCAGGCCTTCAAAAGGGTTCGCTTTATCGCTTGAATGGATCATTTCAGCCACCATCAGCGGCCGGCTGCTTTTCAACTGATCGAAAGGGCATTCGGGAAGGACCAGGCCGGGACTGATCCATACTCTTAATGGCATCTTGCGGCGCTCCCAGCGTACCCATTGCATTTTCAGATCGGGTTCGCCGGGATCGTACCAATCGGCGCTTGATGCATTTCTGCCCCGGTCAAGCCCGGGAGCCAAATGGACGCCCATTGACGTCGGCAGGGCAGCGCCTGAATAAGTGGACATGCCTCCTCCAGGCTGCATGAGGGGCTGGAAGCCCGCCCGTGGCAGCCGGCGCTTGATCACTTGAGCGTTGCCCCCACAGGGAGCGCCGTATGAAAGGATTAACGTCAAGCTTATAAGCAGAAGAGCTGTTGAACGATTGAATTGGCTTGCCATACTAACAAAGCCCTTTTGAGCCTTGACAGACCGTAAACAGTTTCCTGTAACGACATTGTATCGATATTAATCTAATACCCGCCGGACAACTAATATTTACGTCAGTGGAAAGACCCGACCATACAAGGCGCAAAAGCCAATACGTCAATCGTCCAGGGAAGCCAGCGGTGAGTAGTCTTTACGAGGCCATGAGCCTCGAGGCAGCAGAATCTATAGCCAGGCAATTGAAAGAGAAGCCGAACAGTTGCCTCGGCTTGCCGACCGGAAGATCGCCGATTGGCTGCTATAAGATACTTGCTCACTGGTCCAAAGAGGGAATGCTGGACTGGTCTGAAGCACGATGTTTTGCCCTCGATGATTACATTGACGTCGAGGAATCGCTGTCTTTTCAGACCTTTTTGGCAAGCAATCTTCACCGTCACACCAATGCCAAGCCCGAAAACTGCTTTAACCCGCGATTTGTCGACAATTACGACCAATTGATCGCTGATTGCGGGGGACTCGATCTGGTAATGCTGGGACTGGGCACCAACGGGCACATTGCCTTCAATGAGCCGGGGACGCCGGCTGAGAGCTGGACTCACTGCATCACGCTGACCGAGGATACGCGCCGGTCTAATCAGGAGTTTTTCGGCTCCCTCGACGCTGTGCCCACACATGCAGTGACCATGGGGATCGCCACAATTCTTGCCAGCGATCGCATTGTGCTCATCGTCAGCGGTGAGAGGAAACGCCCCGCTCTTAACAGGGTGCTTTCCGGTGCGATCGACATCAACATCCCAGCCAGCCATCTTGCTGCGCATAAAAAGCTCAAAATCATCGCTGATTTCGACATCCTAAGTTGAGCCCCCTTTCCGCCTGCAAAACATGAGTCAGGGAGACAATGTTTGTATACAATGTCAATAAATTCGTGGAAGGAGACGGCGGATGCGGGCGCCACACTCTGTGATCATCGTTCAGCTCCTCTTGATCGTCATTTGCAGCCTTCCTGCTTTTGCCGAGAAGACGGATCCTTCGCTCATTCCGCCTGATGTGACATTGCCGAGCGGATCGACAACGACTTCCACAGCGACGACACCGGCAGTGACGCCTCCGCCGGCCGACACTCCGGCGCCCGGCATGCAGGGCGCGGCAGCAACATCGGGAACAGCGCCGGGGACGGGTTTCAGCCCTCAAGGAGCAGGTGGTCCTCAGCCGCCGCCTCAAGGATCGACGCTCAAAGGCTATGCGGGAAAATCAGGACCGGCGACCGTCTGGCCGCAGGGCGCGCCGCCTGCCGCTAATCAAGATAACCGACCGGATCCCCTTTGCGTCATCGAGACGAACAAAGGCGTGATTACAATAAGGCTCTTTCGAAAATTCGCACCACGGACAGTAGCACATTTTACGGAGCTCGTGCAGAAAGGCTTTTACAATGGACTGACATTCCACAGGGTGGAGCCCGGCTTCGTCATCCAGGGAGGCTGCCCAAACGGCAATGGCAGCGGACTTTATATTGACCCGCAAACCAACAAACCGAAAATGCTCATGTTCGAGCCTTCACCTTCTCTGACGCACAATGCTCCCGGGGTGGTGGCAATGGCCCGCTTCCCGAAAAATCCCAGCTCAGCCAGCTGCCAGTTTTATATCACGCTCGCGCCTCAGCCGCGGCTGGACGGGCAATACAACATTTTCGGCGGTGTCATCAGCGGCATGGATGTGGTGCACAAAATTGCCATCGGCGACAAAATGCTGTCGCTAAGCGTGCGCGAGCAATAACCGGCACAACGGATCAGCGGGAAGCCTCGCCCTTCTCTTGAGCATCCGTGTCCCGCCCCGGCTGCTTAATATGGGCGATGTGAAGGATCTCTTTAGCCGAACGATCGATGGTGTCGCAAAATCTTTCCAGAGGCAAATCTTCTTCTCCCTCGCCGAACGGATGCTCTTTCTCCTCGGCGATAAGCTCCAGTCCAAGAACCATGTACGCACCCATCACAACCAGCGGCACGCTGAAATAACCCATAGCCGGCGCCAGTGCCCAGGGCAGACAGATGATGTAGACGCCGATTATCTGCAGGAGAATGCTCTTGTGAGCGAGAGTTATCGGTGAAGAGCTGATTCTTTCACAAGTGCCGAGCACATCCATGAGAGCGCGCGCGTGCAAATCAAGCATCGCGAGAACCTCGGAATCGATTTCTCCTTCCCGATGATACATGCAGAGTCTTGCGTATATTTCCTGTCCAATCGCCACCGGGGTGTTCGCTTCGGTGAGGGGAAGAGGCACGTCAGTGTGCTTGGGTTGTTGGGACATGGAGCGCAAATGATCTTTGAGCGACAGCGCAAAGCGGCTGATGAGCGACTCGAACTCGGCTCTTTCCT
>DATNRC010000161.1:0-4318 GCA_036703705.1 Candidatus Obscuribacterales bacterium | reverse complement strand
CTGGCTGCCGAGGGCACCAATTGATCCCAGAGAAAAACGTCGAGACTGAAAATGAAGCTCATGTGCGTGAGATTGAGCGCCGGCGAAAAGGAGATAATCGCCGACAGCAGCAACATCAGAAGCGGAAACATGGACGAATTGAGCCATTTAGCTGCTTTGCCCGCAGCTTGACCATCGCCGTCCTGTCGCCCGCCGAGCGCACAGCCAACGCCCATGCCGATAACGCAGCCGATCAAAATCACGTTTTTGAAATAACCGAAGATGCGTATCTCGCTGGCAATCCAACGAATGAGCAGCACCTCGAAAAACAAGCAAGCAAAGCTTATCAGCAGAAGCCGACCGATCCAGGCTCTTTTATCGCTTTGCAATGGTGAGTGACGCCTCTATTGATTCCTGCAAAACTCAATTGTTCCAGCTCAAATAATACCTTCTTTACGGCAGCACAAAACGTGAAGACAATGACAATCTTGCTTCTTCCCTTCACTGTCTTCCAGATTTCAGCGGTTGCCTTCGAATTTCGCCGGCAGATTACGCTGTCCGCCGCTGAAATAATCGGCCAGCGTGCCGAACGGATGGCGACCGAATGAGAGCTCGGCCGGGCTCAGGATAGAAAAGGTGTGCTCCATAGTGTCATAAGGCTTCAGCCAGGCGCCTTCAATTTCATAAAGTGCCCATTTGCCCTGGCCGGCAATCAATCGTTTGGAAATGTCGGGATGCCAGCACAACTTATCCGCCACTGCCTTGTCAGAGAGCACCCACAGTCTTCTCCCAGTGGGCGGGTAGGGCGCCGTTTCTACGCTCGGCGGCTTCAGCTGCTCGGGCTGGAAGAAGCAGTGAACGGGTCGTTTGGCATAAAACATCACTGAAGGCCGGTATGCCATAAAGAGTGCCAATGTTACATCCGGACGCTCGATTGTGCGGCAGAGCTCATGCAGATCTTTATGCGAGGTCTCATACCAATAGGCAAGCGCTGCAGGAACCGCAAGCGATGCCATGACGGTGCTTGTTAGAGCCGCGACAAGCATGCTTTGCCATCGTCTAGCCGAGCGAAACAAGAGCAACTGTGCGATCCAGCCGCCTGCCAGAATGACGGAGGCGAGAATTATGGCTTGATTTATCCAGGCGCTGACGCCGTGCGCATTAAATGCCCACACGATGCCCATGAGCGCGCCAAGGGGGCCGAGCACAGCACAAAAGATGCTCAAAATCCGCAGCCAGATCAACCCGCGAGAGTCGCCGTCGGAAATCCATTCCTCTACGGTGAGCGCGGTTGCTACCGCAAGTGGTGCCAGGGCCGGCAGTATATACGGCTCCATCTGAGTGCGAGAAAGGAAAAACAGAGCGCATATGCCCAGCGACAAACAAAGTGAAAAGGATCTTGCATCTATAAGAGATGTTGCTGGTTGCGGGGACTTTCTCAATTCCTTCAGCTTATTCCACACGGAGCCCACCACTGGCAGTATCAATATGGACCAGGGGATCATGCCCAGGAAAAGAACGACAGGATAGCGCCACCAGTAATAAACGCGATAGGTGGTGTGCCCAAGCAGGCGCGCCAAATTTTCGTAGAAAAGGAAGACCTTCAGCGTCAGCCCGTTCGTCGCTATGGCCGCGGCGACAAACCAGGGCAGAGCAAGAAGGGAAAAGAGGGCAAGACCGGCAAGCGGTCTCAAGACTTGCACAGTATTTCCCAGCGCCTGTTTACTTGGTCTTGTCAGCAGAAGATAGAGTAATACGCCAGGCACGAACAATGCCAGCGCCGCCGGACCCTTGGTGAGAACCGCCGCAGCCAGACTGCTGTAGAGAGGAATCCACCAGATTGGACGGCGGGCACACAACAGCATGAGCAATGACAAAAAAGCGCAGCCCGAGAAAAAGGTAAGGAATGCATCGACAGAGGAGACTCGGGCATACTCAAGATAGAGCGGAGAGCCGGCAAGAATTAGCGAAGCGAGAAAGGCAGCCCTCGTATTGCCGATTCCTTTCGTCACATGGAAGCAAAGCATGACCAGAGCGACTGACAGAAGAGCCGAGAAAAAGCGACCCGCGAATTCGCTTATGCCAAACAGATGATATGCAGCCGCAATCAGCCAGAAGGTCATGATCGGCTTCGAGAAATAGGTTTGATAGTTCAATTGCGGGATCAGATAATCGCCGCATTCGAGCATTTCCCTGACCGAAGCCGGATAGTAAGACTCGCTTCCGTCGAGGACACCGAAAGAGCCAAGTTGAGTGAAGAAGGCCGCTAAGGCAAGAAGGAAAACAGATAGAGCGATCAACCAGTCGCGCGAATTTTGCGGCTGGAGTTCCGCACCTGCATTATTGGTTTCCACATTACAAGTGGCTGATCCGGGCATATTCGTCCTCTCAGCGGGGCTTCAAATGCTAGCATCAGCCGCTTTTCACTTCCACTTGAATTCATTTATCTCTCACAGCTCTGAGTGGAGATCTGCATATTATGTGATACTTCTCACTTTTTGCGCTCGAGTGTCGGAATGTTGATGAAGGGCACGCCACCACTGCCCGAATATGCCGGCAACTGCCCGTCCCACTTCTCAACAGCTCTCAGCTGAACAAGGGATGGGTTTCGCGAGAGGGCATTGGCTTCTCTTTGAATGGCTTGCGCTCTGGCGACGCTTTCTTTCTGAATTTGGTAGGCAACGGCGTCAGCCGAGAGCTCTTTTTCGCGTGCGGCTGCTTCGGCTTCAGTGATCCGCCTTTCCTTTTCGTTTTTCGCTTTCAGAGCTTCCTGCTCGGCGCGCACTTTCGCTTCAATCGAGGCGTTGAACTCTTTGGAGAAATCAAAGTCGGTAATGGCGACGTTGGCTACGGCCAGAGTTCCTGAGAGATCTTTCTCTTTCAGAGTATTGCCGATGTAATTTTTGATCGCGTCGGTGACTTGCTGCTTAACCATATCACGCTTGGTTACCAGCTCTTCTGCCGTGTATTTGGCCGTTGTTGCTTTCAAACTCTCTTGCACAGCGGGAGCAACAATCGTCGCATCGATGCTGTCGAGATCGCCGACGCTCTGATAAGCCTCCGCAGCCTGGGAGGCAACAAGACTGTGCTGAACGGAAATTGTCGTGCTCACGTTTTGCAAGTCCTTGGAGGCAGAATCGGCCTTTACTTCAAAGGATTTGAGCCTGGTGTCGATTGAAATTACATCATCCATCAATGGTTTCTTCAGGTGAAAGCCGGGCGGCAATTCTACGTTGTTTACCGCTCCCATTGTCTTGATCACTCCGACGTGACCCGCATCAACCACCACCCAAAAGCCCGTCAAAAGCGGCAAACTGAACAAGAGGATTACAACAATAAGTCCGAGCAGTGTCCAGCCAATTGTTTTACTTCCGTTCATAGACCCGTTTTCTTACTCCGTGGGTTTATCAGTCGCCTGAATTGCTTGCTCTGCCTGCATTTGTCCCGGCAAGAACAACATTCAAACGTTTTCTCAAAAAAACTAGAGGGCGCAATCGCCGCCCACTGCCTTATTTCATCAGTTTCGCCTTCGCCGCATCTGGTTCATTTTCGTGTTCGCTCATGCTTGCAAAATACCACATCTCTTGACAGCCGCGCGGATATTTCAGCAATTACTCATCATTGACCGCCCAACCTTCCCTGAGGTTGTACTCGCTGGCAGCTCGCGAAAGTGATGAAGGCGTGGGATTTCCACGTAGCAAGCGCAGACGCCGGTCACGATCCAGTCACGCAGCGCTAATAACTTGACTGATGGAGACGCCATTATGCGACTGATAGCGATTAGGCACGGACTGCCTGAAGGAATGCTTGTATGAACTGGGAAAACACCGCCGCATCCAGACACCTCAACAGAGAGGCTGAACAAATCGCCTCCATGCTCGATACGGGAGATCCCTATTACACTCGAGATGCGGCTCAGATATTGCGGGAAGAACTTTCTCGGCTGCCCGGCCAAATGGCGTTGAGCCTGCTCGGCAAAACACAGTTGTACGAACAACCGGGCATCGGCGCAGACCTTGTTGTCCGCCCCGCTTTCACTTTCGACAGAAACGGTGTTCCTTATGATTCAGGATATTTGGATTTCCGAGTCGAAGGGCCAGGAGTTAGCGAATCCGTAGCCCGGGTGGCGAAGGACCCTCATTACAATTATGGCTATGAATTGCCGAGGAACTTCAACCGATTCGACCGCTTCGACCGATTCGATCCTGTATCCGGCATCATGAGCTTGTTCTTAGGAGCCATGCTGAACGGCAGGCGAAACGAAGGCCGGCATCATCACCACCATCCGCATCTCACATACGATCGAAGCTATCCGGGATATTGGCAAAACCAGTGGCGG
>DATNRC010000160.1:0-5687 GCA_036703705.1 Candidatus Obscuribacterales bacterium | reverse complement strand
GCTGTCCTTCCGGCAAAAGCTGAGCCGGCTGGAAGCAAACCGCCTTGATTATCTCGGATTATTCGTTAAGGGCCCGTAAAATCTGTCGATCGGTCAGGCCTTTTATACGTGCTTGTTGATGGCCGTCGCCAGCGTCGACTTGGGCACAGCGCCTACGACCTGCTCGACAACTTGCCCGCTTTTGAATACGTACAAGCTAGGAATGCCGCGAATTGAGTAGGCTTGTGCGGTCTTCGGGTTTTCGTCGGTGTTGAGCTTTACGACCTTCAGGCGCCCTTCGTATTCTTTCGAAAGGTCTTCAACCACCGGCGCCACTGCCTTGCAAGGACCGCACCAGGGAGCCCAGAAATCGACCAGCACCGGTATTTCAGCCTTTAGAACTTCTTGTTCAAACGTAGTGTCCGTTACGTTGAGCACAGCAGACATTTTGGAATGGACCTCCACTTTTGGGCTGGCACGCGAACCAGTTCATCTTCTTGTTTGGGAATTATATAGACTTGCCGATGAGTTTCCCACACAAAATCCAATTTGTCTTAACGCTTCGCTATTCCTGCCAAGAGGGCGGCGCAGCACAGCGCTGGTTATTGCGGGCTTTCAAATCAGAGCGATTTTGCCATTTTAGGTATTTAATAGAACAGGAAGCACCGCGAATTCTTATAGTTGGTTGGAATACTTGACGGCTTTGATGACGGCATTCATAAGGAATGGGCGTATTTGCGCTTTTGCCCGGCTTGAGCGCCGGCTCAAATGTGGCCGCCTCAAATGTGG
Source organism: Candidatus Obscuribacterales bacterium (assembly GCA_036703705.1). Taxonomy (GTDB): domain Bacteria; phylum Cyanobacteriota; class Vampirovibrionia; order Obscuribacterales; family Obscuribacteraceae; genus DATNRC01. The sequence continues at coordinate 4,919 of DATNRC010000160.1, read as the reverse complement.
ATGGTTCGGGGGAAGAATCAGGTAATGGGCTTGCTGGAGCGCATTTACAAATGGTTGTTTCAGAGTCTGGCCAACCAGCTTCTCATCACCTATCTGTTGGTGATTACGATTGCCCTTTTTGCGGTGAGCCTGTGGGCGCTTTTTGCGATCAAATCGGAATCGGTGAATGACCTGCGCAACTCGCTGGAGGTGGAAGCAGTCCACCTGGCGCTCGAGATTGACAATGATCTGGGTCTTGACTCGCTCAACGCAAGGATTCGCATCAAAAACGCCGTCGACCGCCACGCAAGCAGATTGGGCATTTCCATTACGGTTGTCGACCGTGACGGCAAAGTGCTTGCCGACTCCAATGAGATGGTGAAGACGGCAGGGGGCGAGAATATCTCCAATGAAAACGAAATCAACGATGCTCTTGCCGGGATTGTGGCTATTTACACGCGAACGGCGCGGCAAACCAACACGAACTGGCTGTACGTTGCTTATCCTGTGCGCGCTGCCGGCCAGACGGCGGGCGTCATTCGCGTAGGCGTTCCCTTGACGGAAATCGAGCATCGCCTGCATCGGGACCTGATCATCTTCCTGGAAATCATCGCTGCCACAGGTGTGGTCACTATTTTGATCAGTCTCTGGCTTGCCAGGCGGGTTAATCGACCGCTCAAGGAAATGAGCTCGACGGCCCGCAAAATCGCGGCGTCGGGTGATATGTCGGAAACAGTGCCGGTAAAGCGCGGTGATGAAATTGGCGAATTGGCGCAATCTTTCAATCAGATGATCAGCAGATTGAGGCAGCAAGAGGCTATACGTCAGGAGTTTATCGCCAATGCCAGTCACGAGCTCAAGACGCCCACCATGGCTATCGGCTCTGTTGTGGAGGCGCTTCAAGCCGGCGCCGCCGATGATCCCAAGCTGCGTTCGCAATTTCTCGAGTCGCTTGAACGGCTTGTGGAGCGCCAGTCTCGCTTGTTGCAGGATTTGCTCGACATTAGCCGTCTTGATGGCGGACTTGATGTGAAGGGGAAAGACGACATTAATGTTCAGCAACTGATTTCCGACGCGGTGGAGCAAATCAGGCCGCAGGCTGAGAAGAAGCAGCTGACATTGCATGTAGATGCGTCCACAGATGGAGCGGTGATCACCGGCACCTCAATCCATCTGCAGAGAGCTCTTGTGAACATATTGACGAATGCCGTCAATTACACTCCGTCGAATGGCACCATCAACGTCATCGCGAAGCCGAAAGAAGCGCAGGTCGAGATCAAGATTCAGGACACGGGCGTGGGCATCGACAGCGCCGATCTGCCGCACATTTTTGAACGCTTCTATCGGGCGGACAAGGCGCGCACGCGAGCAAGCGGCGGCTCCGGCTTAGGACTTGCGATTACACGGGAAATCATCACGCGTCACCACGGCTCGGTGGAGGTGACATCTCAGGTCGGGGAGGGATCGACTTTTACCGTCACGTTGCCTGCGAAGGTGCCTGGTGCGGTGCGGGCGACGCTCGAAAAAACTATTCCTTAGGCATAGCGACATAGAGACGCAAAGACGCAGAGACATGGTTGAGGCTCAAAATGATCCGACTGCGCGAATTCCTGACCAAATTCTTGCCCAAGAAACAAGCTGAGGGGACTGTTGCCGAACAGCCAAAAGAGGATGAATTCGTCTGCTGTTCGGATAAGGTGCACATTGCTTATCGCGGTGTCAGCGACGATCGACTGTACATGGCGTACTCTCGCAAATGGTCCGAGCTGAAGTATTTCAAGCAGCGAGGACTGCGCGCCTTTTGCGTCGATTGCCGGAGGCGGGTCTTGTAATAGCAGTTGCCTGGCTTTCAGCGTACAGGCAATGCAAAGGACGGGAGGTGCAAACGGTTTGTTGCTGATGGCGAAACGCAAAAGCAGTCACTCCGTTTTCCGGGCTCCCATGCGGACGATTGGTACGGCGCATCCAGCTTGCGTTTTAAACTTATAAGTTCAAAGCCCACTGATCGTCGAAAATATGAAAGCGCCCATATATGGCAGGTTTTCTATCGTTGAGCGGTTTGCCGGATAAACTTATAGGTTTAAAATGCATAGCGAAGAAAATGCATCGTGAAGAAAATGCATAGCGAATAAAGAACAACAGCAAGGAGGTCTGGTGAGAATTACAAGCAGAGCAATGACCTCGTTGTTTTGTGCTGCTGCCCTGGTGGCTGTCGTTCAGCAGCAAGTCCTGGCTCAAGAAAATGAGCAGAGCGGAACGGTCTGGGATGCCTGGGGCAAGTACAAATCAGGCAAGAACGCCGAGGAGCCAGCGTCGGGCAATTCTCCTTACGCTGAGGGTTCGCCTGTGGATGCGACCAAAGGCACCGATGTTGGGAAACCCGGCGCAAACGGAGCGAAGGCGAAGACGGAGGCTTCGTCTTTCCGGAAGGGCACGCGCAAGGGAGCTGCATCCGCTGTCAAAAGACCGGGAACAAGCGCGAAGGAGGGAGCCGCTGCGCCAAGGAGAAGTGAGCCAACCAGCGCGAAGGATGGGGCCGGCTCGAAAAAGACAGGTCGTGCGCACAATTCTCATGCGTCTCCTTCTTCCACAAAGGGCGCTGCGGGTCCCTCGAGTGCCGCCGGAACTAAAGCGAAAAACCCGCTGCCGACCAAGGATTAGCTGGGATTAGCTGCCGGCCCTTTGCGGCGGTTCGAGCTTGTAGCCCTGGCGGTGCAGGGTGCGGATTAGCGATGGCGCGCCTTCGCTGTCTAATTTGCTGCGCAGTTTTGTGATGTGGACGCGCACCGTATCTGGTGAGGCCTCCGACTCTGCCGACCAGACGCGGTCAAGAAGCGCCTCCGGTGAAAAGACTTGATTCGGGTGGCGCATGAGAAATTCGAGAAGAGCAAACTCCTTTGGCAGCAAATGCACTTCTTGACCGGCCTTTGTCACCCTGAACCCCTTGGGATCGACTTCGATATCCCCCACTTTCAGCACATTCTCTTTCAGCTCCGCGGGGCGTCTCAGGAGCGCCCTTATTCTTGCCGAAAGCTCGCGCGGATGGAAAGGTTTCGTCAAATAGTCGTCAGCGCCGGCATCGAGTCCTGTCTCCTTGTCGCTGATCTCGCTTTTGCCGGTCAACATGAGCACCGGGCTCTGACCACCTGCTGAGCGAAAGCGCTTGCATATCTCGATGCCGCTCAAGTCGGGCAAGCCCCAATCCAGAACGAGGACATCATATTTATCGAAACGCAGGCGGTTGAGGGCCTCTGCTCCCGAGCCGACTACATCGACGACGTGATGCTCATCGACCAACCAGTCTTTGACGACGTCAGCTACTTCGGAATCGTCTTCTACAAGTAATATCTTGGCCACAGCCGGAGATTCAGTACTAAACTTCGTCCTTAATATACAAGTTTCCTCGAGCGGCGGTCAAACCACGCAATTGGCGATCAATCCCATGATTTTTCAGAACCCCTGGGCTCCCAGCCGGATTTTATAACTCGATAACAAATGAATCCTACATTTAAGCGTATCGAGCGAGCCCCCTTGCTCCAATAGAGAGACGAAGCCCATGCTTCCGGGCTTCAATGGGGCGGTGCTGTGCATCGTCCGACTCGTTTCTGGTGACTCAGTCACCGAGGAGATTTACTATGCAGATAATTGAATCGTTAACGGAACTCACGGCTGAGCAAATGGGCAGCCAGCAAAATTGTCCTGAGCTGGATCTGGATCTGGTCAGGTTTGCGTATGCGGGCGTAATCAATGCCCGGATTGAAAAGCGCAAGAAAATCGACCTCACGACTTTCGGTTTTCCTGGTGCTGACGACGTTGTAGAACGGCTTTGCGATCTCCAATGCGTGCCTGATCTCCTGCTCCCCTGAATGCTTCACTGAATGCGGCGCCGACAAGGCGCTGGGTGCGGTATTATCTTTAGTGCCAGGCATGCGGGCGCTCAAGGTTTTGATTGGCGATGCGGTTTAACTGGAAACTTTCGCACAAAGGAATAATTCTGGTTTCCGTTCCACTCGTATTCGAGTTGATCTTTGTTCTTGCGTTGGCCGGGCTTTTGAAACATGCAGAGCACAAAGCGTGGACCAGCAAAAAAGGAAAGGAAATAGTCGTTCGCGTCGGCAATTGGTCCAAGCATCTTATCGAAGCGCATGTGATGCTGGTCAACTACGGCTTCATGCATGATCCAGCGGCGCTTCTTGCCTACGAGCGAAGACTGGCGCAAATTCCGGAAGTAGAGAAGAAACTGCGGGTGCTGGCTGAGGATTTCCCGCAAGTTGTGCCGAATCTTGACCGCATGCAGGAATACAACCGTCGCATGGTCATCATCATGGAAGAGTCGCGGCATGCCATCGAGGGCGGCGGTACCATGCGCATGATTCCAATTGCGCGCCGGATTTTCGTGCAGATGAAAACCTCATATCAGCCGTTCATGCATGAAGTGGAGGACATTACTCAGCAGGTTCACAAATTCAGTGCCAGCGACGCCGAAGAAAAGCGCACAATGGATATCGTCTGGGCAGTGCTGGTGGCCGGCATCGCATTCAATATCGTACTCACAATCGTGCTTGCCATTTTCTTCAGCAAGGGGATTACGAGCCGGCTGTCTGTTTTGGTTGATAACACAATCAAAATGAAGGAGCGCAAACCGCTGAGCGCACCCATTGCCGGAACTGATGAAATTGCTGAGCTGGATCGCGTCTTTCATGAGATGGCCGACGCGCTCGGACGGGCAGAACGTCAAAAGCAAGATTTCGTTTCCATGATCAGCCACGACCTGCGCAGCCCTTTGACGGCATTGCAGACTACGCTGGCAATGGCAAACAAAGGCTCATACGGCCAGTTGAACGACAAGGGCAAGAAGAGAATCGAGGCTGCCGAAGCGAGTGTGGAACGTTTGATCAAGCTGATAAACGAGCTCCTCGACATTGAAAAAATGGAGGCGG
>DATNRC010000159.1:0-22512 GCA_036703705.1 Candidatus Obscuribacterales bacterium | reverse complement strand
GCAGCACATACATCACCATCGCAAAAATGCCGACAATTGCGTTCCAGAATCCGGTGAAGAATAGGTACAAAAGCACCATCCATAAGTCAGGCAGCTGCTGTTTCTCTGAAGTTCTTGCTTGCCTTGTCCAATCTGATGCTAATGGAAGGAAACGGAACAAAGAGGCGATCACCGACTTTGTAATTCTCATAATCGCGTCTCTTAACGTGCATGGAGCCGTCAAAAGAGCGATTGTTCCACGCATACTCGTACTCGATTTTGTACACTCGGCCGTCCTCAGAATCCACATATGTATTCTTATCCGCTACTCTTGCGGTTACGTCGGTACCAAAGTAAAAGGTCGAGAAAAACACAAACGGATAGAGCAGCAGTCCGATACCAATAAGAGTATGGGGCAGAATAAACAATCTGGCAAACCATAGGAGCCCCGAATTCGCGCCCTTCTGCGCCCTAAACCGGCGATGCCCATGTTTAAGTCGAATGAGGTTTTTGTAGGCTACATCTCGGACAGAGATATCCTCGCCCTAGACAGCCTCCCGGCTTGTATCAAGCGAACTATTCATCACTTCGTCTCTTTCCTCTTCTTTCGTTTCGTTGTTCATACCGCAACTATACCGCATCACCGGTTAAGAATGGTTAAAAGCCGGGCCGCTTTTGCTGCGGGCAGCGGCTATTGCGCGTCGATGACGGCGGCTCTCTGTTTCATTCTTTCGAGAAGCTCCGGGCGAACTGACTCCATCAAATCAGCTATCAACTTGGCACGCATTCCAGGCTCTGTCAGCTTGTAGCCGTGTTCGAAAACGGCCATGGCAGCAACATCATCTACTCCTTGCGTTGCTCTTGCCACATCGTCGAGCCAGTAAAATGAGCCGGGGCCATGGAGGTTGCGTTGCAGGTCGAGATATGCAAAACGCGCTTCAGCTGACGGATACCATCCGAGCGAATCCAATGCCCAGTCTCTCGCTAATCTGGTGTTCCCATCCTTCGCGACGTCTGTGAAGACTCTCAGGGCATCGTCCGGGAAGTTCTTCAAATTCTCCCTGACCAGCGATCCTGCTTTATAGGCTAAAGATCCGTCATCGGTAGCTGCGATCAATTTCGTCAGCTCTTGTGTGTGCGTGAGTTTGGCAGCCAATTTTGGATTTGCAAGGGCCAATCTGTTTAGAAAGTCTACGGCTTGAGTCTGCTTCTGTATATCGCCGGAAGCCATCATGGCGCGAAGTTCTTCCTGCGCCTGCGGAGCAACTACATTGTCTACGTAATCGATGCGCCGCATCAGCTGTTCGATTTGTTGGGGTGCCTTACCGGCTGCCTTCGCGGTTTCCAGTTCAGAGCGCAACACATCGCTCATGCAGACGGTGCGCAGCGGCGCTCTATCGGCAACGAATTTGAATTCGGCTGCGTCTGGGGCAAGGAAGGCTTCTCCAAGATGAACGGCCAGATCTTCCTGAGGATTTGTCTTCGCATAGCCGCGCAAATGGAGTCCACCAGCCTCGATTGCCTCTGCTTCTTTGAATGCCGTGAAGTGATTCAATGTAGCGCCTTCCTGCGTCAAGTGTGCCCATTCGTGATGTGAAACCCAGACAGCGTCTGATCTCCCTGCTGACTCATAGAAGAACATGCTGCCGGATTCCGGGTGGGCGGCGGCAAGCGCCGTATTTCCTCGGGCGAGATCGAGAGGGTCGGCAGTATCGTAGATCTGCACTTTTGTGAGCTTGTCTTTGTTCGGCAACCTATCAATAATTGCGGCTAGCTCTTCAGGCAAGAGAGCGTCTTTCATCGGATGAGCATTGACAGCATCGACAGCCTGTTGTCTTTCAGCGGCGGTGGGCGCATTCTTCGCCTGCAATCTCAGTTCTCTGACCTCATCCAATTTTGCCGCGAACTCCTCGGGTACATTGATTGTTGCCTTTGTTCCTTTCAGTTGATATGTGCGCACGTCCTTGGAGACAACTTCTATATGGTCTGTGTTAAACCTTGCGATATTCTCTTCTTTCGTTAGTGCTGGATCGGGCTGCCAGTTTTCGCTTCCGGTTTTTTGCACCGAGAAGTCGTCCTTCGCTCTTTTGAAGGCGGCACCGTCAGTGGTATCGAAGCGCGACATATCACCTACGCTGTCGCGATAGTTGACGGGCTCATAGGTAGCATCACTGTGGAAACGCGGGTTGCTTTCATATTGCAATTTTGCGGCCGTCTCTGCATTTATTCCTACCGGACCTCGTCCGCGAGTGCGAAGAGCAAGATTTCTGAACTCTTGCGCTTCCTCCGGTGGCAAGGTGCCGAGCTCCAGGTGTTTTTTGCCAAGGGTCTCAAACCTGGTTTGCTCCATGGGATTCAGGGGCTCATGGCGATACGGATCGACGGCCCGCGGGGTGAGTTTTGTCGGGTCGGCGTCGGCTTTGTTGAGATAGGCGAATCTGGCTTCGGAGAGCGTTGTCCGTCTGCCGTCGATGATTACTGGAATGGCGTCGTCGCCAAACTCATTCATTTTGGCCATTGCGAGTCGGGTGGCATCCTCATCAAGGACGATACCGGTTGCGGTGACACGGGCTCGCATTGGATGTGTTGCCAGGTCTGCGGCCAGCGCTTCGGAGAGCGTTGGTGCTTCTCCATACGCTTGGGCGAGGCGGCGGCTGAGACTGGCGACAGTTTCCCCTCCTTCTGATGTGGCTCTTGCTATGATGGGCACCTCGTTTGACAGTGCCGCTACTCTGCCTGCCGAGCTCAGTTTTCCGAAAACCATTTGCGGAGTGGCATAGGTCGTCGGATCACCGACAACCTCGAGAAGTCCTCTTACGCCCCTGTTAAAGCTGCTGTTTTTGTCGTACCCCATTCCATCGACGGACAGTGTGTACAGTTGTGTTACCGGCTGTTCGAAGCCCTTCATTGTGGTGCCATCATGAAACCTTTGCCAAACGGCGTCGGGCAGATTCGTCACATGATATTTCGTCAGCTCCCAATCGCTATTCACTGTATCGCCTATCACCAGCATTGAACCGGCCAGGAATGTAGAGGTCGCCTGCAAGGGACGCGTGGCGATGTCGATTGGTTTGAGAATGGTTGCCGTCATGATATCGCAATGATCGGAGACTGCGGCTGCGAATTCACGAATGCGCTCATCTCCCTTTGGTGCTTCGAACATCGGTTCGCGACCTTCGGCTTTGGCTCTCAATTTGTTCAACGCTTCACGTTCTCTCTGGTACTCTTCGCGCGATAATTCGTCCCTTCTCTTTTCCAATGCGGCTTCGGCTGCCGGCAATTCCTGAGCGATCTTGCGCGCCATCTTTGCCCACGCGCGCATATTGTTGAACTGCCCTGATTGCATCTCCCAAATGTTGACAGTCTTCTGATCTTTGAGAGACTCCAGCCATTGCTGATCAGACATTGTGGAGTCGATCGGCCTGGCGAAGGCATGAATGACATCCATGTTGCATGCCCGTCCAAAACTGGCCATGTCCTCATCACGAAAACCCAGCTGATGAGCCACCGACTTTGCGATCGCTTCGTGCGTGATCTGACTGTTGTTTTGAGCGCGGATAGCGTCAAGATCAACACCCACGCGGCTGTTCTGCGCCAGGTGCCGCACCCATTGCGACGTCAGCTCAAAACGCTCCTTTACTTTTGGATTGGCAGACAGAGATGCGTCGTCGCCATAAACGGAATTGACGAATTGCACATACTCTAGCGCTTGCGCATACTTCTCCACAGGCCGCAAATTCGGATCGCGAGAGGCGAGATAGCACTTGCTGTATGCTGCGTGCTCACCTTGGTTTTTTAACCAATCACTCACTTGTTTGGAATTCTCTCGGTCTCTGGCAGAGAGCCTTGTCCCTGTCGAAGTGTTTTCGACGAGGACCTTGTACTGCAATCCTGCGCTTAGCCTCTCGTTGTTGTCTGCAGCGTTTGCGAATTTCATGTATGCGTCCGCACGCCTGCTGGCGATGGTCTCTTGTGGAACCATCGGCCCTTCAACTATTTCCACAGTTCCGAATTGATCGAGAATCGTAGCTTCTTCTGAAACTACGGGCGGTGCGTTAAGGCGGAAGTGGCTTTGGTCGATAGGTTTCGGATCATCCGCAGGCTTATCGGCGGGCTGATCTTCCGGTTTTTCAACTGGCTTGTCGGCCGTCTCGGCTGGCTGATCTTCCGCTTTCTCAACTGGGTTTTCGCCCGTCCCGGCAGGCTTATCTTCCGCTTTCTCGCCTGGCCCATCGCCCGTCTCGGCAGGCTTGTCCTCCGCTTTCTCAGCCGGCTCATCGCCCGTCCCGGCAGGTTTATCTTCCGCTTTCTCGCCTGGCTTATCGCCCGTCTCGGCTGGCTTGTCCTCCGCTTTCTCAGCCGGCTCATCGCCCGTCCCGGCAGGCTTATCTTCGGATTTCTCAGCCGGCTCATCGCCCGTCCCGGCAGGCTTGTCTTCCGGTTTCTCAGCCGGCTTTTCGCCGGGCTGCCGCTTTTGCGCGTCTTTGCCACGTCTTTCCTTTTCATCTGCGGAGGGGCGTGGAAGAAGTTCCTCGTAAGCAGCGAAAAACAAGTGATCGTCGTAACTCTCAGCGGGAACCCAATTATTTGAATATGTAGCAGCGTCTGGACGCTCCATAATACGCGTCTCCTGATGGGTGGGTGAGGGCTCACAATGAACAGCCTAATCACCAATTTTGAAAGTTTTCTGGAGACGCCGCAGAGCCTTCTCTTTTTTCGTAAAAACACGGTTGACTGGGCGACGATTCATTCCTAATATCATCGCACCCCTCAAAATATCCCTTCGAAAGCTGGAATTGACCGATTCGTATGACTCACGAATTTGTTGCTTCGCGCGATCTTTCATGGTTGCGTTCCGCCGGTTGCGATGATCCATCAGGCGCATGTCCTACCAATGGATTGTTGGATCAGTATTGGGCACAAAGTTGGAATGCAGAGCAGGAATCGACCAACTCTGTCGCACAGGGCCTCGAAAGACTACCGCAAACTGCAATCCTTAATAAAGGTATGGTTCTGTATGACATCGCTCGCGAATCGTTGCTCGCCCGCAGCGCATTCACCAAAGAGCCGACTGACAGTGATGCGATTATGCGCGAGTGCAATCGGATTATGGTTCTTAACGGCTATGCGGACGCAAACTTAGATGGGAAGAGCGGAATTGGCTATGCGCGCCTGCCTAAGAGCTGGAACAGTGTCAGCTGGGGCCAGGAGTTCAAACTGTATGGCGAAGGCGATCTGGCTAAATTTGCTCAGGAAGCTGCCCGAAATGCCAGAGGTGCTTATGTCCCGGACTTGGAGATTTTCGGCGTGTTCGAGACGCCCGAGAAGATTCCATCGGAGCAGAACGAGAAAGCCGCTCCAGTAGCCGAAGAACCGATCGTTCTTTTTCCGGACGAATCCGTCGTTCCAGTCTCAAAGGAAGCAGGGGTTCCTTCCCCAGAGCCTGGGAGTGAAGGGCAAGAGCGCAGGCGTCCATCAGGAGCACCGGTCACGGCTAACTCAGAGGACTTCTTCATCTGCCAATTTCGCGACAAGCGATTTAACCCGCGGGGACCTCTGTCCAGCAACGACTGTGGACCTGCCAGCCTGGCCATGATCGCGCGATACTACGACGCGCAGTTTTCGGTCGAGGACAAGGGCGGAAAGCACGCTGTCGACAGCGGTGACGCTGACCCCGCTGATCTTGTAAGCGACGTCCGTTTTCTCATGACGGGCGGGCGTGACTCCAAGGAGCTGACAAGTCTGGGGCAGATTGAGAGAGCTGCCGAAAAGATGGGTTTCAGTACGTCATACGTTGACACCATTGAAAATCTGGACGCGGTTTTGGATGCTGGAAAAATGGTGGTTCTTTCCGGCAACCCCAAGCATTATCAAAAGGATCTTGGCTTGCGCTACGGACTAGGAGGCACCATATATGATGGCGGACACTTCGTGACCGTTGTCCGCAGGGATGGCGACAATTATATAGTCAATGATCCGGCGAGCCACGGCGGGCCTCTCACCTTATCGCGAGAGCAATTGGATGCCTATATGCGTCCTGGCGACAGAGGATTGGCTGTTTACGCATAATGCGCTGGAAGACGATCAAGGAGAAGCTTCTATTTTTGTGGCGAGCTATAATACCGACAACCTCGCGGAGAACAAATTATGCAAGCTGGTCGGATTTTGTATTCTACTTTGCTTCTGGGAATCGTCGGTTTCGTTTTGAGTGTGTCAGTATGTGTCGCCGCCGACAAACAAGGGGAGGAAAAAAAGGACTGGAGACACGATCCTTATGCCACGCAGCTAGATATGAATGAGGGAGCTGCAGCTGATTACAATAAGGCAGATCAGGAACTCAATCGCGTCTACAAGCAGATATTGTCAAAGCACAAGGCAAACAAGATCTTCATCGACAAATTCATAAAAGCTGAACAAGCCTGGGTTGCATTTAGAGATGCACAGTTAGCTGCACGTTTTCCACTGCCCCGCGAAAACTACGGAAGCATGTACCTAATGTGCAAGTACATTGAGCTGACCATTTTGACCAACGATCGCATCAAGCAGCTTAAACCGTGGATCGCGGGCGTCAAAGAAGGCGACGGCTGCACCGGCAGCTATCCGGTTAATCGGTAGCTGTCCGCGCCCAGGCAAATGTTCAATATCGAGTTTGCTCAGGGGCTGGTCAAATCGGGTCAATCCTTAAAGCGGGTTGGTATTTCCCAATTCTTCTTGTCGAGCCTTTTCCCATCCATTCGCGCCCAATTGGGAATTTTGATCTCGTTGCCGGCGCGATAATTCGAAATACTCCCGCCGCTCACATATGGAGGGCGGCCGTCGTCATTGGCTAGATTGGACGAAAAATGCCGACCCCGCGTGACTACTTTGACATTATTCTCGCCACCGACAACTGCGGCGCCGTTGTGAATGCGCAGATATGTACGCTCATCGACGACAAAACCAATCTTCATCTCATTGCGTAAGGCAAGCGCTGCCAGAGCGCGACTGTCTCCGCGCTCGCGCTGTCCGGCATGGGACTCGAAGAAGGCACCATGCATCAATCCCATGCCCTGCGCAATCTTCAGCTCGTTCCGCCTGAGAATGCCGTCTCTCATTCCGCCTGCAATCATCAAATCTCCGGCGATCATTTCACCAGCACTTGTGCCGCCAACAATTCCCCCACGACCAAGAAAGTCGCGAACAGCATCAGATTCCTTGAATTGGCGCATGAGGCGCTCCTGATCTCCCCCGCTGAAGAAGAGCACGGTGGCATCCTCCGGCACCTTGTTGACATACCTCGCGTCATCGAGCCTGGTAGCGTCATGCTCAACATGAGGCGGTTTATCTTCCGGCAATTTGTCCTGTTCCTCGCCAATAACGATGGCAATATTCTGCGCTTTGATTCCTGCCTTAATAAAGGTCTGGCGCAGCCGATTGCCTGTGCCAATGGGCGTCGGACTCGCATGAGAGCAGATAGCTACCGTCGCATCCCCACCGGAAGTGTTAGCGATATCACCGATGACAGCCTCACTGTCTCCGCCGCCATCGAGAAACAGCGTGCCAAGGAAGGAATTCTTCTCGTGTGTGTGGTCACGCCTTGCCGCTCTCTGGCGTCTTTCGCCGTTGGCACCGCACAGCATTTGCATCGCCGGCACAGCCGCTGCGCCAAGCGCCTGACGCACTGTCAGAGGAATGCGTTCATCTTCGATTGTCAGGGCCACATCAGATGGCATTTTCGGCCTCATGACTCCAATGTGATTTTGTACTCCCAACCTAAGCGGCGAGTGTTGCAGTTTTATGGCTGAGCAATGCGGTAATTACGATCGAGCTCTCTATGATGAGCTTTCTATGATCGAGTTCTCGATAATCGAGCTTTCTACATTGATTGATCTTTCACACTGCCTGTGGGCCAGGACGGCCTTTTTGCACGACATATTGAGCTAATGTCCTGATGTTGGCGTCTGGTATCTTCTCACTTTCAATCGATCGCAAAGATACCTTCGCCTTGCTTTTGCCGAGCGCTACTTTTGTGTATCCCCGGGCCTCACCGTTAGCGTAGTGTATGTGCGGGTTTTCTTTCACCCAGGCATTTGTTTGCTTGTTGGGAAAACCTTGGGAAGAAATTGAGGTGCCGCAAAATTCCGAGGCTACGGTTGGGGAGTGTGGATCAGCGAAATCAAGTTTCAGATCGCAGACAGCATAACAATGAACATCGCCGCCCACAACAATGGTGTCCGAGGATGACCTTCGGGTTGCCGCTTCAAGCAAACGACGGCGTGCTGCTGGATAGCCGTCCCAGCCATCGGTCCAGTACTTCCCGTCCATCATCACCTGCGACATCAACGTTTGTTGAACGATCACATCCCAAAGCGCAGAAGAATCTTTAAGGCTCTTCTTGAGCCATTCTTCTTGTTTCCATCCAAGCATCGTGCGCTTGGGATCATGCCGCTGCGGGCAATCATTTATGATATTTGAGCCTGCCCTACCTTGTTTTGGAAACACCTGATAGTCCCTGTATTGTCTATCGTCGAGCACATGAAAACGCGCCATTTTGCCAAAGTCGTATGCTCTGTAAATGCGCATATTCGCATTGTGCGGAGCGAACGATTTCCGAACCGGCATGTGTTCGTAATACGCTTGATAGGCTGCCGCTCTGCGCAAAAGAAAGTTTTGCTCTAGATCTTCAGCACGATCGTTGGCATAATCATTGTCCACTTCGTGGTCATCCCAGGTGACTATCCATGGGAAACGAGCATGGCAGCGTTGCAAATCAGGATCGCTCTTGTAACAGGCGTATCGATTTCTGTATTCATCAAGAGTGTGGACTTCGGGACCTTCGTGCTTGCGGACGTCGTTCCTGCCCCAGGAATGCTCATATATGTAGTCGCCGAGAAAGACTACCAGGTCGAGATCTTCTTGAGCCATGTGTCGATGGGCTGTGAAATAACCTTGCTCGTACATCTGGCAGGAAGCAAATGCAAAGCGCACTGGATCAGCCGAATCAGGAGCGGGAGCGGTGCGCGTACATCCAACCGGACTCACTGCATCTCCAGCGAAGAAGCGATACCAATAGGAGCGTGCCGGTTGCAAACCGCTCGCTTCAACGTGAACGCTGTGTGCGTATCTGGGAGAAGCCACCGCGGTGCCGCTGCTGACAATCTTATGAAATCCTTCATCGGCGGCAATTTCCCACCTCACTTTGACAGGGTGCGGACCAAGCCCGCCGCCCTGAAGAGGATTTGGCGCCAGGCGCGTCCAGAGCACTATGCCGTCTGGTGAAGGTGAGCCTGACGCCACGCCCAGCTTAAAAGGGTCAGCCTGGAATGAAATGCGCGCCAGAGCGGGAAGGCTGACAAGAGAGCCGAATAATACGGATGCTGTACCTTTGAGAAAGTTTCGTCGATTTATGTTCATGCGCCTGATTCCGGAGTTCCTGGTTATGGGAGTTATCTGGTCTATTCGATGTCTGCGTCGACAGTTGTGAAGTATACATAAACATCAGGGGGAAGATCTAAGGAAACCTGGGTGTCTTTCGGTTTTAATCAGAAACGATGATGTTTGACAAAACGGTGCACCCTCACACAATCCTCGTTTTGGGGAGTGATATTGCAATCAGCTGACCCGCTATTTTGAGTTGCGACCTACTCATGCACATTGTTGTCATCTGTCAGAGTTCCGAATTGACGGGCATTGCGGGGGATATCAGCATCCGGCGAACACGCATGTAAGAGGATGGACGTAGTGAACAGTTGTAGAAAATCCTGACAGCAGGCTGCTTGTCGGTGGATGCACATGTTTGGAATTTGGGTGCGGCGGGTATAACGGGAGCACACAACCCGCAGCAGGTGCGCATCTCGTGAGAGTGCGATGGCCGGGTTGCGGTTCTCTTGTATCGCCGCGCCTGAGAACAATGAATGGAAAAGCACTGGTTCTGGACGTTTGCGCGGCATCGTTGCTAGGCCTCTTCTCATGCATACTCCCTGGCAATTCGGAAGTCATGCGGGACGATGATCCTGAACTCCTTCGCCCATGCCAGATTTCAGCTTACCTCTTTCGCGATGAAAGATTGCCGCCCAAGGCGATTGTGGTCATCGTGCATGGCTTTACCCAGAACGGAAGGAGCCCGGAAGCGCTTGCCCTGCGGCTTGCACAGGCGCAGTACATGGTCGTATCTCTCGACCAGCGGGGACACGGGCGGTGGCATTATAAAGCAGCAGGACCAGCTTCCGACTTGCAAGGCAAGACCAAAAGAGCTTGCCGACTGGTCGACTACAAAGCCAGCATCGAAGACCTGAAGCAGCTCGTCAGAGCGCTGAAAGAAGCCTATCCTGAGTTGCCCCTCTACTGCATAGGCGAAAGCGCCGGCGGTGTCATCGTAGCGGAAAGCGCCCTCAGTAAAAGCTCGGGAATCGACGGAATCGTGTTGTGCAGCCCGGGCAGCCGCCCGCGCATTTACAATTTGCTCTGGGTAATCAAGGATTTCGTGTGCAACGTTTATCGTTTAAATCACCCCGTTGATTTGCGTCGATACATTCGCAAGTACGCATCCAACGATCCCCGCGTGGTGGAGGAGATGATTGCCGAGCCGCTCGACCGCAACGAATTGTCCGGTCGTGAGCTTTTGAGGACGGTTTCCTTCATACACCACATCAAATCCGCGGTGAAGCGAGTGCCTGACCATATTCCGCTGTTGGTGATTCAAGGCAAGCAAGATCATATTGTGCAACCTCGCACGGTGCTCGCCATCGTCCGAGGTGCCAGTGCGCGGGACAAATCTCTTGTCTACTTTCCAAAATACGGACACGTCTTGATTGGAACCAGCTACATCCAGCCAGGCGTGAGCGAGGCCATAACCACCTGGTTGGACGCTAGATTTCGAGCCGGCTGTTTAAGCGCATCCAGGAATATCGCACCGGCAGCCAAGTAAAAAGAAACATGCGTTGACTGATGGTCATGTTGTCAAACGGCGATAATGGCCAAGGCCTCTGGTTTGGCATCGGATGATGACTTAAGGAACCCAAAATGGCAGCCACAGCACTGCGAATTTTATCCATTGTCAGCGACGCGGGCGGCGCAATAGCCTTGCGAGACTATCTGGCTAAAATTCCCGATTTGTCGCTGGTCGCTGAAGCTGCCAGCGAATCTGAAGCGCTGCAAAGGTTGGAAGAACTCTCTGTTGATGTCGTCGTGCTCGATCTTTTGCAGGGGGATACGAACGGCATTGCGCTGACCGAAAAAATCAGAGAATCGTATCCCGGTGTGCGGGTGGTTATTGCGACGGCGAGCGATACTCCGGAAGACATATTTGGCGTGATGGATGCGGGAGCGGATGGTTATGTGCTCCACGGGAATTACACGGGTCTCGAGATGGCGCTCCGAAGCGCGCGATTGGGAACGGTTTGGCTTGATCCGGGTATAGCCACGCAGGTATTGGAAGCTATTGTCGCTGCGTCGACATCGAAGATAAAGCGGACTCTTCCAACGGGAATCATGTCAATACCGCTATTGCCGGAGGAAAGGGAAGTGCTCGATGCAGTGGCGTCGAGCACTTGCACAGATGGTGTGTGCATGGTCGATCCGGCATTTCTCAAAAGGCTGAGACGCTTCGCTCGTCGTGATGAAGACTGAGATTTTGTGAAAGAAATAGAATTCAGGGGCCGCACAACTTCGCATGTGAGTTTGAGAAAGCCGGAGGCGTAACAGGACGGCAACGACTGAATTGTGAGGAAGCTTCGCGATTCTGCCTCGTAACATGGTGCACCGGCACCGAGAATTGCAGGCGCGTTGAAACGGTTGCAGGCGTAACCATGAAAGGTACGAGGATGTAACCAACCTGCTGGCATGCCTTGTGCGCTAAAATTAGCGCGCACGCCTTGAGTGGATGGCAGACAAGTGGTAAGGTTCTCAGTCCATGTTGGGTGGTGTCGCCGCCCACAACACCGAGTCTCAATGCAAGGATGAGGTGTGGTCAGCAATTGAGACTGCGACATCAGGACTGACACAACTGCATGAAAACCATTATTCCAACAACAATCGCAATGGCACTGTTACTCACCGGTGTGCGTGCCGGCGCAAATGAGACGCTCGATCGAACCAGTCTGCCGATCCCGGAACCAAAGTACCCACACTCGAAGGTCCTTGATGTGCGCGACACCTCACCGCCGCCGTGCTTCAGTGTCAGGGCGCCAAAGGATGCACCAAATATTTTGATCGTGCTGATTGACGACATGGGCTTCGGACACTCGAGTGCTTTCGGTGGTCCTATTCACATGCCAACATTGGAAAGGCTGGCAAACGGCGGGCTTCGCTACAATAACTTTCATACTACCGCGCTCTGTTCACCGACTCGAGCAGCACTTTTGACTGGCCGCAATCATCATGTGTGCAACATGGGCTCAGTGACGGAAACAGCGACAGCCTTTCCGGGGCAGACGGGAAAGCGCCCAAACAGCGTGGCACCACTTGCTGAAATGCTCAGGCTTAACGGATATGCAACTGGAGCGTTTGGCAAGGCGCACGAAACTGCAGCATGGGAAGTAAGCCCATCCGGTCCAACCGATCGCTGGCCCACGCGCTCCGGCTTTGATAAATTCTATGGTTTCATTGGCGGGGAAGCCAATCAGTGGGCGCCTACAATTTACGACGGCATGAATCAGGTCGAGGTGCCACGTGATGGGAATTACCATCTCCTTCCGGACATGACGAAACAAGCCATTAATTGGATGAATTCGGTAAAGGCATTGACGCCTGACAAACCATTCTTCTTGTATTTCGCTCCTGGTGCCACACATGCACCACATCATGTTCCTTCAGCGTGGATAGAGAGGTATAAAGGCAAGTTCGATCAAGGTTGGGACAAACTAAGAGAAGAAACGTTGGCACGGCAGAAGAAGCTTGGCATTGTTCCCAAGGACGCGCAGCTGGCACCGAAACCGGCAGGCATAAAGGATTGGGACCAATTGAGCGCAGAGGAGAAAAAACTCTTCGCGCGCCAGATGGAAGTGTTTGCAGGGTACGGCGCATTCGCCGATTGGTGTGTCGGCAAGCTGATTGACGCGGTTGACGCGACAGGGCAGCTCGACAATACGTTGATATTTTATATTGCCGGAGATAATGGAGCCAGCGCTGAAGGCGGCTTTAACGGATTGTTCAATGAAATGAGTTATTTCAATGCTCATCCGGAGACCGTTGCAGACGTGATGCAACACTATGATGAACTGGGCGGGCCTAAATCGTATAACCACTATGCTGCCGGCTGGGCAGTCGCAGGAGACACTCCGTTTACCTGGACCAAGCAGGTCGCTTCCAATTATGGTGGCACGTCGAATGGCATGGCGATACACTGGCCCAGGGGAATTGAAGGGAAAGGCGAGTTGCGCACGCAGTTTCACCACGTTATCGATGTCGCTCCGACCATTCTCGAGGCAGCCGGACTTCCAGAGCCTAAATCAGTGAATGGAACAGCGCAGACTCCGATAGAAGGAGTCTCTATGCTGTACACCTTCAACCAGCCGAAGGCGGAGGATCGACACAAGACTCAGTACTTCGAGATACTCTGCAACCGTGCGATTTACCACGACGGTTGGTTGGCTGGAACAATGCATAGGGCACCATGGGAACCGAAGCCGAAAACGACGGTGGCCGACGATAAGTGGGAGTTGTATGACACCAGGAAAGACTTCAGTCTGACAAATGATCTGGCAGAAAAAATGCCCGATAAGCTCAAGGAAATGCAAGCATTGTTTATGCAAGAAGCGGTCAAGAACAATGTTTTGCCGCTGGATGATCGCACTATCGAACGAGTGAATGCTCAGCTTGTTGGACGGCCTGATTTAATGCACGGCAGAACTTCGTTGTCGCTTTACGAAGGAATGACGGGGTTGTCCGAAAACGTATTCATTAACGTTAAGAACCACTCTTTCACGGTTACAGCTGATACTACCATTCCCGATGGCGGAGCCAACGGTGTCTTGCTTGCTCAAGCAGGAAGATTCGGAGGCTGGAGTTTCTATCTCGAGAATGGCAAACCTGCATTTACCTACAACTTTCTGGGACTGCAGGAGTTCTCGGTTAAGGCCTCACAACCGGTTGCGGCAGGACAGAAGAAGATAATCTTCGACTTTGAATACGATGGCGGTATCGGAAAAGGTGGCACTGGAACCATTACCGTAAATGGTGAGAAAGTAGCATCGGGTCGTATCGAGCGGACGCAGGGCATGTTCTTCTCTGCCGATGAGGGTACTGACGTTGGATGCGATCTCGGCACGCCTGTTTCCGCCGGATATGAAGTGCCCTTCGCGTTCACGGGCAAGATTGCAAAGATTACGGTCGATATCAAACCTCCAGCTGCAGGGCAAAAAGCTGAGCACGAAAAGCTTCAGCAGGAAAGCAAACTCAAGCGAGCCCTTTCAGATTAACATGCGTGCCCGAGTTCTGATTGCACTGGCGATATTGTGGTCGATGACAGCGGCTCATTCGACGAGTTTGGGAGAGGCAAGGTGCTCACCAGGAGCGGCTGCACCTGAGAATATGGTATGGATACCGGGCGGTAGGTTCACCATGGGCCTTTCGGCGGCGAGATCCAAAGGCGCGTGCGCGGGATATGATCGCGGAGATGATGCTCGCCCATTGCACAAAGTCTCCGTTGATGGATTCTGGATGGATCGAACGGAAGTTACAAACGAGCAATTCGAGCGATTTGTCAGAGCCACCGGATATGTTACCGTTGCAGAGCAGAAACCTGCGCGGAGCGAATTTCCCGAAGCTGAGGAAGCAGATCTTGTGCCCGGATCTGTCGTTTTTGCCCCAACAAGAAGTAAGGTCTCTTTCCATCAGCCCTACAGGTGGTGGCGTTATGTTCCGGGAGCCAACTGGCGGCATCCTGAAGGACCGAAGAGCACCATTGAGTCGCGAGGCAACTATCCCGTCGTGCAAGTGGCGTACGAAGATTGCATCGCTTACGCGAAGTGGGCGGGCAAAAGGCTTCCTACGGAAGCGGAATGGGAATATGCCGCGCGTGGCGGCATGGAGCATAAACTGTATCCGTGGGGGAACGAGCTGAAACGCGATGGCAAGTGGCAGTCCAATACTTATCAAGGTGAATTTCCAGTCGAAGGAAAAGATACAGGAGAAGATGGACATGCGGGAATTGCCCCGGTAGGTCAATTCCCTGCTAATAGATACGGACTCTTTGATATGTGCGGCAATGTATGGGAATGGGTTTCGGATTGGTATCGTCCTGACTATTATGCGACTCTGGCGGCTGCGGGACGAGCAGCCCGGAATCCTCAAGGTCCTGCGTCCAGTTTTGATCCCGACGAACCGGGACAGAAGAAACGAGTGCAGCGTGGCGGCTCATTCTTGTGTACCGACAAATATTGCACCAGATACGTCCTCGGCTCTCGTGGCAAGGGCGAAAT
The DNA here is from genome assembly GCA_036703705.1 of Candidatus Obscuribacterales bacterium. Taxonomy (GTDB): domain Bacteria; phylum Cyanobacteriota; class Vampirovibrionia; order Obscuribacterales; family Obscuribacteraceae; genus DATNRC01. Next base: position 7,135 of record DATNRC010000159.1, on the reverse strand, counting down.
TCGCTCGGCAACCAATCACATTGGCTTTCGATGTGTGAAGTCGCCCTATTGAGTTGCCACGCCCAGCCGTCAGGCTTGCGAACCCAGAACCTCCTTGACCGAAATGCTAAAATTCGTGCTCGCAGCTTGAGAAGGAAAGCCGTTAATGATCACCAATACCGAGTCCGCTACTGATGTCGCTGAAATTGCAGAGGGGATTTACCGCATCAATACGCCTGTGCCACCGGGTGTAATACCGGGTGGATTTTCGTTCAATCAATACTTGATTGTCGATGAAGAGCCGCTTCTGTTTCACACAGGGATGCGACGCATGTTCCCTCTGATATCGCAAGCGATTGAAAAGGTGATTCCGCTGAGAAGTCTTCGCTATATTGGATTTTCGCATGTTGAAGCCGATGAATGCGGGGCGCTTAACGAGTTTCTTGCGCAGGCGCCGAATGCTCAGCCTGTATGCAGCAAAATTGCCGCGATGACGTCAATCAATGACATGTCCGATCGATCGCCTCGGGTTCTTATGGACAATGAAACACTGAATCTGGGAAAGCACCTGGTGCGATGGTTCGATACCCCGCATCTTCCGCATGGATGGGAATCAGGACTCATGTATGACGAGCTCACCAGGACGCTCCTTTGTGGAGATCTTTTCACTCAGCCTGGAATCGGCTTAGAGGCAGTAACCGAATGCGACATTTTTGCGCCGAGCGAGAAATTGCGCCAGGGCATGAATTATTTCTCTGGTGCAAAAGCTAATGTGGACTCATTAAAGCGACTTGCAGAGGTGAGACCGTCTACGCTTGCCTGCATGCACGGAAGCGCCTGGAGCGGAGATTGTGCGGCGCTGCTGCTCGAGCTGGCATCGGCTCTGAACTGAGTAGCAGGTTGACAATGACCCGCAATCAAAAATGGCGGGCATGCTCGCCTTACCGACTCTCCCGGCAGGTCAACTAACTGAAGTGGCTGTCAGCACCACGCGCGATTAGAGCTCAGAAGAATGCAGGTCCTTTGCGCCCTTCGAGACGCGCTATGGGGTGTCGTCCAGACCCACGGTTCTACTCTTCCTCAGGATTATAATGAGCATGTCAAGAAATACATGAGCAAATTCGACAGCCTCATGCGCGAGATCGACATTTATTGACAAAAGGCAGCGCGCGTCAAATGAAGACACGATTACGAGTATTGGCTGACTCCTTTCAGAAACTCAAGATAATCTGAACGAATTGAGCTTGATGACATTGTCCTTGGGACTGGCCATCCCTCCTCCTGTTGTTTGTGTGGTCGCGTCCAGTTATTCTGGACAGTGTCCAACAAGTGTTGAGCTTAAGGCATCGCGCAGACGATGCGCGAGAGCAGTCACTCGCCGCGACGACCTTTTGTTTTTAACGGCCATCGCCAGTGCTTTCGGCTGCCCGACTACTACCACCAGTTTCTTGCCTCTTGTGACGCCCGTGTAGAGCAGATTTCGCTCCAGCATCATGTAGTGTTGCGTGGCAAGCGGAATGACGACAGCCGGGTACTCCGAGCCCTGAGATTTGTGAATTGATGCCGCATAGGCAAGCGATATTTCGTCCAATTCGTTTAAGTCGTATCTGACTTCGCGTCCATCGAACTCTATGACCAGCTCTGATTCTTCCAGGTCGATACTGGATATGGTGCCTATGTCACCATTGAAGACTTCCTTGTCGTAATTGTTGACGGTTTGAAGAACTTTATCGCCTGCCGCATAGCTCCACCCAAACTTTGTCACCTGTGGCCCGCCATCGGTGTTCAAGCGTTTCTGCAGCTCAAGATTCAACGAACGACTTCCGAGCCCGCCGCGATTCATCGGCGTCAACACCTGGACATCCTTGACGGCATCCAGTCCAAAGCGCTTGGGTATTCGCTCACAGACTATCTGCATTACCTTCTCGCTGATCTCTTCTGGAGTTTCAGCCGGCACAAAGTAAAAGTCTGAAAGCTCTTCTTGCTTTTCGGCCGGGATAGGCATTTTGCCGTGATTTATTCTATGCGCGTTGACAATAATTTTTGAGCTTGCTGCTTGCCTGAATATCTCAGTGAGCCGGACAACTGGTATCACTTCTGAAGAGATAACGTCTGACAGTACGGCACCAGGACCGACGGAAGGCAGCTGATCGACATCGCCCACTAGCAGTAAGGCGGCCGTATCCGGAATTGCCTTGAGGAGTTGGTTCATCAAGACAATGTCAATCATTGAAGCTTCGTCGACAACGACGATGTCCGCATGCAAAGGATTATCTCTGTTGCGTTTAAACCCGAAGGCTTTGGGATCAAACTCAAGCAGACGGTGTATGGTTTTCGCTTCAAGGCCGGTCGACTCGGAAAGTCGCTTTGCGGCTCTGCCCGTTGGAGCGCACAGAAGAATCTCGGCCTGCTTGGCGCCCATTATGCGCAAGATGCTATTGACGAGCGTAGTCTTGCCGACGCCTGGACCTCCAGTGATTACAAGCAGCTTGTTCTTGAGAGCAAGAGCGACCGCCCTTTTTTGAGATTCGGAGAGTTGGATGCCCGCCCTGGCTTCCACCCAGGGAATCGCTTTTTCGACATTGATTGCCGACCAGGCTGAGTCGCCTTGTGAAAGGCGAAGAAGACTCGCTGCCACGCCTACTTCTGCCTTGTGCAGCGCTGAAAGATAGAATACCTGGTTGCCATCGATGATCTCTTCGACAAGATGTCCTTCCTTTACCTCGGTATCGAGTGCGGTGCTTGCAAGCTCCCCGGAAATCTCAAGCAGCCGAGACGAACTTTGTACGAGCTTGTCGCGCTCGCATGCGCAGTGCCCTTCTCCGGATAACTCTTGCAGCACATGCCTGACACCTGCCTGCGCGCGGATAAGTGAGTCTTTTGGAATGCCGAGTTTTTGCGCGATTGTATCGGCAGTTTTGAAACCAATGCCGTGAATGTCCAGCGCCAATCGATAAGGATTTTCCGAAACTCTGGCAATCGCCTCATTGCCGTATGTTCTGTAAATGCGAACGGCCCTCGATGTGCCCACCCCGTATGACTGGAGGAAGACCATAATCTCTCGTATCACCTTCTGCTCTGCCCATGCGCTGACAACGCGCTCCTTGCGCTTTTCTCCGATGCCGGGTAGTTCGAGCATCCTTTCCGGTGTCTCTTCGATCACATCGAAGACTCGCTCACCGAATGCTTTTACAAGTTTCTTGGCAAAGTGAGGACCGATGCCTTTGATCATCCCTGAACCAAGATACTTCTCGATTCCTTCGAGCGTGCTTGGCGGCACGACAGTCAGGCGATTAGATCTGAACTGAAGACCATAATTCTTGTCGTTAAACCAATTACCATAACATTCGATGTACTCACCAGGAGTAACCGAAGCCGCACTGCCTGTGACTGTAACAAAGTCCTGATGTCCACGAACCTTTACGCGCAGAACGCAGAAGCCGCTTTCTTCGCTATGAAAAGTCACACGCTCAACTGTGCCGCTCAGCATTTCGGCAGCAGGTGTCGTTGGCGATTTTGATAGCTTTGAGTTCATCGGTCGAGCCGACTGTCCGGCTGGACGGCGCCAACCGTACAGTCCGGCATATCTCATATATGCATTGGGACTGGACACCGGAAGAGATCATACTCTAGCTTGCTGGCGACAATTCAAAATCTCTCCGAGTGGACGTATTGAGAGGGCCGCAAGGCGAGTGTGCCAACGGATTTTGCGGGAAGTCAACCCATACGAATGCATGGTTAGCCATCGGCGCGAAGAATGGTATATGTAAGGGGCCGATCTTTGTATATGTACTGGAGTGTCGCGCGCCATGTCCACGAAATTGCATCGTCTTCTCGCGATGTTTGAGGAAATTCGCCGCAATCGTTATCCGACACCGGAGAGTTTTAGCGCACAATTTGAAGTCGGGCTGCGAACCGTTTATGAAGACATTCGCACACTGAAAGAGCGGCTTGGTTTGGAAATCGAGTTTGACCGTTTTCATAACGGTTATGTGTGCAAAGACCCTAATCAGCGCCTTCCCATGTTCGAGCTTTCGGAGGGTGAGCTCCTCGCGCTTGCCCTGGGACAGGAAATGCTGACCGAATACACCGGAAGCTCATTTGAAGCCACTCTTCGTGCGGCGCTTGACAAAATCAACGACCGCCTTCCGGAGAGGATTCAAGTCGATCTGGAGGAGCTGAGGCAGATCGTGCGCTTCAAGGCCAACGCTGTAATTCCTGTTGCGCGGAAACTATTTATGGAATTGAAGGATGCTTGCGAAAAGCGGTTGCAGGTGCATCTCGAGTATTATTCGGCAAGCACGGGCGAGACGACCCCGCGGACTGTTGAGCCGTACCGTCTCCTGGACAATCGCGGCACCTGGTATCTGGTGGCATATTGCCACTTGCGCCACGACATGCGTTTGTTTGCGTTGCATCGCATTCGTGACTACGAGGTGCGCGAGACTGAATATGTTGCGCGCGATGCGGCGGAAGTGGACAAATGGATCGATTCTGCGTTCCAAATCGAGCACAGAGGTGCGGAGCAGACGGTCAAAATCATGTTTGACATTGCGGCTGCGCGATACATACGTGAGCGCACGTGGCATTCGTCGCAAGCCATTGAGGAGCATGACGATGGCTCGTGCACTATCACATTCGTGACTCAAAGTCTGGATGAGATCTTGCGCTGGGTGCTTCAATATGGGGGGCAAGCGGAAATTCTTGAGCCGCCGGAGCTGCGGGATATGATGCTTAACGCCATTTCGGAAATGAGCGAACGCTATCGAACCGCTCGTGTTGACAGGAAGAAAGTGCGCGCGCGCTGACTGACCTCGAACTAAAGCCGAAAACCGAAGCGAGCGAACAGTGGATTGCTAAGAGACTCACTGCAAATATTTTGCATGGTTTCAGCAAGCTCATTTCTGGACGAGAAGCGACGCTCGAGCCGTTTCGCGCGCAAATGGAAACCTGGTTTGCAAATATTCCCGAATCCAAACGAGTCACTCTGCATGGCAGACTGCGCAGTCCTAACGAAATCACTCACACGGCGGCATTTTACGAGCTCTTCTTCCACGAGTTCTGCCGCAGGCGACACTGGACTGTGGAGATAGAGCCTCACATCAACCGTAAGCGACCAGATTTCTACGTTCGATCGAAGGAAGGAAGTTTCATATTGGAGGTGCTTTCAGTCTGGCGGACTTTGGATGATCCGCAACTCTCGCATCCACTTTTCGAGACTCTTTATGCTTTAGACGCGCTCTCGAGCAGGTTCTTGCTGGAAGTAGAATTTCACCAGTTGCCGGGTGCGCGATCCGTGAGCAAAATTTGCGCCCTGGCGATGGAGTGGCTTGCCTGCTGCGATGATCAAGGTAGCAAAGGATACACAAAGACATTCCACGATGAGCGGACACACTTTACTCTTCATGCAATTCCAAGGCAGAATGTTTTATACAGCGGCAGCTTGATTAGCTGGCAAGCTCCGCAGTACCGTTTGAGCGATTCAGCAAGAGCAGTAGCTCGCGCCATGAAAAAGAGCCGCAAATATCTTTCTGCCGAGCTCTCACCGCTCGTGCATGCGGTGTGCACCAGGGACAATGTGCCACTTGATGAGGTTTCGCTTTGTCAGGAATTGTTCGGTGATGTGGATATTTACAGCTCTCGTAATAGCAGGAGCGTCCGTGTATTGTCCGAGAGCGGACGAAGATTCGGGCCCAATGGTGGCAAGCGATTGTCTGCAATAATTTTTTGCACAAGGCGCTGGGACTTGGGGAGGGTTGTGTACGATTTGCGTGTCATCCACAATCCCTGGGCGACTTGTCAGCTGCCCGTAGGCGTATTTCTTGGCATTCCACAGCTTGTTCAATCAGACGCGGACGAGCCTTTGCTCCTCGAATGGATGGACCTGGACAGAAATCCGTACTATATGTGACGAGATCCGTTTCTGCCTAATTGTTGATTGAGAGTTGTCCGGTCGAAGGCGGGCAGGCGCTGCTTGGGTTTGGAATTGAAATAGCCGCATTTTGTGCGGTTGAAACGTATATCGAGCCCCAGCCCCTCCCGCAAGACCTTTATGTCATCGTAAACTGTTCTAGGTTTGACCGAGAACATGCGGCAAAGATGCCGGTGGTGTGGCTGAGCGAAAGAGCTTACGTATCTCATGGATAAAATCGGGAGAGCCAAAAGAGAGGTTCCGCAGAGGAAGAATGCTGCGCGCATTATCTGCGTGTCTGGCCGGTCCGAACTGCGCTCTGGTTGGCTGAGCCAGATGTTGTGATATTGTGCTTGCATAGATGCAAAGTAATGAGAAAGATTAACGGACAATACATATACTCGCCTTCCGACCTCATCGTGTTTATGGAGTCGCAGTTCGACTCGTGGATGGACAGGTACTATCTCGACTATCCTGACGAAGTGAAGCCGCAGGCAGCGGACGACGTTGCTGTCATTTTGCAGAAGCATGGTGCACGGTACGAAGGCGAGTTTCTGGCCTCGCTGGAGCAACAAGGGAAGCGCTCATTTTGTGTTTCGGACTTCGACAGACAATGCGAAGAGATGACCCTCAATGCCATGAAAGAAGGCTATGAGGTCATCTATCAGGGCGTGCTTTCATCTCCGCAGTTCGCCGGCAAGACTGATTTCCTGATGAAGGTTCCCGGTGCATCGAGTTTTGGAGATTGGAGTTATGAAGCTTGGGACACGAAGCTTGCGAAAAAGCCGAAGCCCTATTTCATCGTCCAGCTCTGTTGCTATGCGGAGATGCTGGAGCAAATTCAGGGGGCACGTCCGGAGAAGCTTACGGTAGTGTTGGGCGACAAGTCGACGAAAGACTTTCGAACCAATGATTTCTTTTACTTCTATAAGCAACTGAAGAACAGTTTTCTCGAGTTTCAGGCTGCCTTTGACAAGAACAATCCGCCAGAGGCGATGGAAGCGGGACCGTTTAGCCGCTGGGCTGATGAAGCTGAGAGAAGGCTCGAGGAGGCTGACCATCTTTCGAGAGTGGCAAACATTCGCAAGATCCAAATACGCAAACTCAAAGCTGGGGGAATTATGACTCTGGAGGAACTTGCCACCACCAGTTTAACGCACGTTCCCAAGATGGAAGCCTCCACTTTCAACACGCTTCGGCAGCAGGCGCAGTTGCAGATGCAAACTCGGCGGGAAAAGAAGACAT
>DATNRC010000158.1:0-5026 GCA_036703705.1 Candidatus Obscuribacterales bacterium | reverse complement strand
GAGGCAATCTCTTCGGCGGTGCTCTCTTTGCCCTCGCCGGCCTGGCTGATGTCGTAGTTCTGGCAAAAAACACAGCGCAGATTGCACATTGAAAAGAAAATCGTGCCCGAGCCTTTGGTTCCTCGAAGGCAGTCCTCCTCGCCGAAATGGGGGAAATAGCTCCCTACAGTGGCGTGTCGCCCGGTCTTGCAAGCGGCCGTCTTGTTCTCCAGCCTGTTTACCTTGCAATCGCGGGGGCAGACCTGACAGCATTCCAGAGCCGCAACGGCACGTTCGGCGCGCTTCTTCAGCTCTCCGCTGCGATGGAGGCGCAGATAGGCAGGCTCAAAATCTTTGCTCAAAACGTTCACAAATCTGCCGCAGACCTCCCATATCCTCATTGTGCACAATTGTGCATTTTCCGGGCGCCCAACTCATGTTATCGTTCAGGCAATTTCCAACAATTTCGTCACGTTGTTGTTACCTGACCCAGTTACAATTCTGCAACAAATAAATGCCAGTATGCCTTCATAGGCAAAAAAGTTTTCACCCCGCCCTAAGTCTTACCGTTCTCTCGTTACTAACCAAGATCAGTTATTAAAAGAAGGATTGAAGGATGAGACGTTCAGTTTCTAAAAAGCCCTCTTGGCTCGCCTTATCTCTTTTCGCATCCATTCTCGTTGGCTGTCAGCTTAAAGCCCAAGCTCAAGTCCAAACCACAGAAGAGGTCACATACGGGAAGCGAACCGCGTACAGCGTCTCCGGCTGGGAAAGAGATTTGGTCAAAGCCGACCCCAATCTTGGTAATTTTTACTGGAATCCCATTACCAAATACACCCAATCCAAGGGCTCGCGCCGAACCAGCCGCCAGACCGTCCATGTCTCGCCGCAAGAGTTTCGCTCCCGTTACATGAAGCCCATCCACACTCAATTGCCGACTGCCAGCAAGGGCGCGAGCGGCACTCTTGCCTCCTCTTCCGTGAGCGCCAACCTCAAATACAAGCGGCAGCAGGGTGAAAGCGCGCTCCAGGGCTCAGGCAGCAGTGAGAATGTCTCCGCTGTTTTGAGCTATGGCAACAGCTACAACTATTCGTCAGGACAGGGCGACGGCTACAGCAGCCGCTCCCAAAAACTGTCCGTCAAGGGCGAGATATATAAGACGAGATAAGGGATTGCTTGCGCTGGGCCGCGGCGCTGCGGCGCCGTTGTCTGTGCTTCTCGGGCGCAGCAAATTCGCCGCTTTTGATCCTTGCGCATCATCATTCGTGGTTTTAGTCTCAAAAGACTTAGAATTGCTGATTTATGTCGCACAAGCAATAGCTTTGTGCGCTGAACCTATAGCGTTAGAGAAAATATTCGCCGATTTTAAGTCGTATCGGCAATGCAAATCCACAGTCGATAAGCTATAGCGTTAGGGAAATGATAAGTCGACTTTGAGTTGTATTTGGCAACGCAAGTTCGCGCTCGATAAGCTATAGCCTAAGGAAAAAAATAAGTCGACTCAGGCTACTTCGCCTTTTCTGAGTCGCTCAGCATCTCCAAGGCGCCGAGCTTCGCACGAATGATCGGCAAAGCCTCGCGCGCTGCCTTTTCGCCGGCGGCCACGGCACGGCGAGCGTCGGACTTTTTAGTGGATATAAGCGCAATCCCTTCGGTATCGGGGTGAATCAGTATATCCGCCATCGCCGCCTGCGGCTGGTCTATTGTGTACAAGTCCCAGTTGAGCATTCTTTTTGCCACGCTGCCGGGCTTGCGGAAAGTGTCCAACGGAACTTCCTTGAACGGCTGATCGATGTTGACGGCAATCACCACATCCGCTCCCATCTCGCGGCATTGCTTGACGGGCAGATTGCACGCCACCCCGCCGTCGACAAAGAGCTTGTCTCCAATCTGCACCGGCTTGCGAAGCGACGGCACAGCGCAGCTCGCCTGCATTGCATAACCCAGATTGCCCTTGCGAATCATATATGGCTTGCCGTCGACAAGATTGAGCGAAACGGCGCAAAACGGGATCTTCAAGTCCTCAATGTTGCGCTCGTCACAGGGCAGCCCGGCAACCAGGTACTTGCGGAAGGCGCCGCCCTTGTACAAACCGTCATATCCTCTGGCGCCCAAAAGGCGCGGCGTATAGAGAATGGGCGCAGCAGCGATGCGCACACCAAGCGGCACAGTCATGAAATGCTTCATGAGCTCACCGCTCTCGAAGTGTCTTTCCATTTCGGTCGGCGAGACTCCAGCAGCATAGTAGCCACCGACCACGGAGCCTATGCTCGTGCCGGCTATGCAATCGAATTTAATTCCTTCCTCCTCCAGAACTTTGAGGACGCCGACGTGCGCTGCACCTCGCGCTCCTCCGCCGCCGAGAGCCAAGCCCAGTTTAGGTTTGCGGGGTAAGGTGCGGTTCTTGATTTGCTCCACCTCTTTCCACTCGGCGGCCGATGTCTCGACGACGCCGTCAGTGTAGGCGGAAGCAGGCTGCAATGCGCCCGACCATGCCATTGATTGCGCCACCGCAATGGCCGCCAACGTAACCGCCAACCGCAAATGTCTCCGCATCTTGTCCTGATCTCCCACGGTGTTGAAAGCCAAAGGTATAAGTCTCTCCGATCATCATAACCTGGGTCAACAGTCGATAACCCGGCAGAATTCTCAGCTCTGATACGCGGCGAACGCTCGAAGACAAGCCGGCGCACCCGCGGCATGAAATGGCGGATTGCCAAGCCTTTGCCAAAATTGGCGGGTATTCTCAAAGCATCGGAATGACAACCCCGGTCGACGGGCTGAGCAAACTGCTCACGCTTGGCGTTCGACTGCGCTGAGGACTTACGACATGCCGCAACCACACGAAACGATGAGCGCCCCCGAATTCGCCCTCTGGGAAAGAGAAGACTGTGGAACGCGCGTTGACGAAAGCGGAAGCGCGCTTGCGGACGAGTTTAATGACTGCCGCAATCCCAGGGCAAAAGCAAAAGAAGCGCCGGCAGTATTGTCCGGCAACGCCCCTCAGGACGTCCCCATGGCTGCAAGCAGTCCCATTGCCGGCGCCTTTCACCCTTGCCTCAACACCTGGGCGCCAACAAAATCTAACGAAAGCCACTCCGACTCGGGCTCACAGGAGGCGTATCTACCGAAAGTAGTTACGATCAACAACTCCGTGACACTCAAAAACGATTCTTCGTCCTCTGCAAACGACCGACCAGGGGACACGCCCAAGCTCGCTAAGACTTGCTTCGAGCCGCCGGATCTGAAGATTCTCGACGACGAACCGTCTGAAGTGACGGTGCCCGGAGAGCACGGCAGCAAACTTCGCTATGGCGCAGACGGCCGCATCCGCGGCATGCAAGATGCTGCCGGGAGACAATTCGAATTCGGCTACGACAAAAATTCAGGTGTGCTGAACTACGTTCATAATGAGCATGGTCACTGGCATCGGAGGCGGGCAGGGGACCCGCGCGAGGGGCGTTACTCCGACACGTGGGTGCGCGAAGGCGACAAGTACGAGTGGACGGGCGAAGTGCGCGTCAATGAGCGCGCTTATGGATATCGAAACAAGAGCCGGCAGACCATCTACCTGACCGACGGAACCAAGATGCGCGACGCTCTCAGTGATGGGCAGACGTATTTTCAAACGCGTATGGATAGAAACGGCAATCGATGGGCGCGCGATTTGAGGACAGGAATTACGGTGCAAAAGAATGCCGATGGAACGATGACCATATGGAACGGCAAAGACAAATCGCAAATGGATTTCGACGGTGCCAGGCATCTTACGCATATGAAAGATGGAAGAGGTCGCGAATTCTTTTTCAGCAACTACGATGCCGACGGCAAGCCGCAACAAATAACTGAAGGAAAGACTGTTTGGAAGCGGTCTGGCGATTCAACATGGTTCTGCCCGCAAAACGGACGCTATCGCTATGGCAATGCGGAAATTCAGAAGGATCAGCATGGGCGTTTCAATTATTCATTCACGGAATGGTCCGGGCGCAGAACGACGCATTCGAGCGATGGAAACTCAACGATTGAGTATGGCGGCATCATTACGCGCAACGACCGCAATGATCTGAACAGCATGGAGTTTGCTGATGGGAAGAAAATCGAGGGCGGTCCTTTTGCAGCGGGTCCGAAGTTCAAGGTCGATTGCACAAAGGGAAGAACGATTGATGTTTCGTTTGGCAAGGGTGATGTTTCTGTGGTTAGAACGCGAGATGATGTGCATGCGGATTTCAGGCTAAATGAAAACCAGGCGGTTGCGGCGTTTCAAGACGGGCTTGTGGTGTTTTCCTCGCGACCGCGCGACAAAGGCGATCAACGAGCCCACTCCGTAATCGGCTTGAGCGCCCAGGCGCAACAGGTGCTGGACAACTACCGATCTCTCAGCCCCGGAGATTCTGAAATAGTCATGGTGCAATGCTATGACAAGAAAACTGGTGGCGTTCGTTATGAAATTTACTCGGGATTCTCTGAATGCAATGTTGCCACAGGCGATCGCGTCGAGGCCGGAAGCACAGTCCTCGGGCGCATCGGCAAGGGTCGTGAATTGCACTACGGTGTACGGCGCAACGCGCCTCACGGAGAGCCAATTGAAATTGCAATGAAATAAGTTTTCTCCTCCTACCTCATCTGCCTTTAAAGAGTGGGATCTGCCCCCACTCTTTTTCCTTGCGGACTGCAGTCGCGCATCATCCGCAGTCGAACATGCAAATTGCCGACAAGGACCATGCTTCAAGACAATTTATGAACAAATTCTCAGAGTCGATTTTGCGCCTTAACGGTTGACAAGCAGCGAGGTCAGGCGTACGATTCGAGGTTGACCCTTACTACATAGTGTTTTTTGCATCTCCAGCGGCCCGAGCCGCTCGGAAATCAAAGCGCGGTTTTGCATCAGCAACAGGTGAACCACATCTGGTATTACTTGTTGCATCAAGCACTCAGCTTCTTTCTTCAACACCCCAGCCAAGTTTTGAGCAGGTCCGCCATGAAAAAATTGTCGGTTTTGTTTGCATTGGATATTTTGTTGGTCGCGCTCCTCGCAACACCGAACGCG
>DATNRC010000157.1:0-20151 GCA_036703705.1 Candidatus Obscuribacterales bacterium | reverse complement strand
ACCATCGGGCCGACGCCTTGCGCGTCCAGCAGCACGACGGCGCAGCCCACCGCCAGTGCCTCAATCGCCGAACGCGCAATGGCAAATACAACGTCATACTCCGGCAGGATGTCTTCAGGCTTTGCGATCATTCTGTCGAACTTTCTGCCCGCGTAATGGAGCTCAATCCCTCTTGCCTTGCAGGCAGCAAAGAGAGGACCGCAATCCTCCACAGTTAGAGTGTTGCTGAAGACGAGGGCTTTTGCCGGTTTTGCAGGAAGCGGTGTTTTCCTGAGAGCGAATCGATCGAGGTCAGCCCAATTGAGTATCAATTCGACATTCTGCTCGGGAATTCCGTTTTCCTTAACAAGCCTGTCGCGGCTGGGAAGGTCGACGGCCACATATTGGAGGATGCGAGGATGTTTGAGCGGCGCTTCTTCCCAGGGAAGCCAGCCATGGCAGACAAAAATTGCCGGAATTTGCGGAAAGTGCATCATCGCCATAGCAGTCTCCATGTGATGATGACCGTGAATGAGATCCGGCGCCTCGGTTATCTTTGCCAAGTCGTCCGTTACAAAAACACCGTGTTCGGAAAGCGTTGTTGCGACGGGACCAAGCTCGGGGCTAAATGCCGAAACTTCCACTCCGCGAGCTTTGAGAGCCACGGCCACATCCCTGACATAAAGCTCGGTGCCGGCCAATTGGCTCAGTGTGTGATTAGTTATTAGAATTCTCATCTTGTTGATGCAGAACTAAGTCTTTAACCTATAGTGGCCTGAGACCAGGAAGAATACCACGCACATTGGCAGTGAACATTCCCAGGACATTACTTCTCACTTCCACGCCGCCGGGAAATGGCAGTGTAGGAGAGGTTTTTCTGCGTGAGCTTTGCCGCTTGTTGCCGCAAGAACAAATTGTTTGTTTCGCCGCTCATTCCGAAGATTATTTCGTCGGTCCTCTTGCTGACGAGCTTCGTGCCGTCAAGATTGTCTTGCGAAAGATACCGGCGGAAAAGTTCCTGACGTCTGGCGTGATTCGCAGATGCTTTGGCAGATACCCGCGCGTGCTCTATGAGCCCCTGCACAATGCCAGGGTGAAGCCGCTTATTGATGAGGCGGTCGGCTTTGCCAGGCAAAACGATGTTCAGCAAGTGTGGGCGGTGTTGAACAGTCCAACGGTCATCAAAATTGCCAGGCGGGTGGCGGAACGGTTGAACGTTCCGCTGCTGTGTTTGGTCTGGGATCCACCGGAGGCGGTGGGCGGAAATCAACAATTCGACCCCATTTCAATTCGCTTGCTGGCGGAGAAATTCGGACGCACCATAAAATTTGCGCGAGCAAGCGCATGCATTTCCGAGTCGATGGCCGATGAGTATCGCCGGCAATTTGGTGCTCACACAATCGTCATACACAGAGCGTTTCCAAAAGAAGTATTGGCCAATCGTAAGCTGGATGATGACGTCATCAACATCGTTTTTTCCGGCACCAATTATGCTCCAAACGAGTTCTGCGCATTTACGAATGCGCTTTCCTCCTGCGGTTGGTCTATTGCCGGAAAGCCGGTGAGAATGCTCCTCACCGGCAATTTCCTCAATTTGGATTTATTTGCAGCCGGACAAAAAATGCACATCGAATACCTCGGCTACCGAACGACGGGCGAGATGATGAGCATTCTCAGCGCCGCTGACGTAGCGTATCTTCCGTATCCGTTTGCAAAACAGATGGCGCTTCAAGCGCGGCTCTCATTTCCCGACAAATTGAATACATACATCGAAGCATCGTGCCCCGTCTTTTTTCATGGACCGCAGTATAGCTCCGGCGCAACTTTTATGGACAAATACAAAGTCGGCGTTGTGTGCACGTCAATCGATGCAGAAGACATTTTGTGCGGTATCAAATCAATTGTGACGGATGACAATGTGCAAAGGAGCATTCAATCCGAAATGGAACGGGCAAGGAAAGAGGTGTTTAACGAGGAGATTTGCCGTCAGCGTCTGGGTGAACTGCTTGGAGCATGGGGACCGGAAAGCTCAGCGGTTGCTACTCGCGAACAGTCCGCTTGTTCCAGCCCTGGCTCTGGCTCTGGTTCCAGCCCTGGCTCTGGTTCCAGCCCGGGCTCTGGCTCTGGTTCCGTCTCGGGCTCTGGCTCCATATCTCAAGGGAATGGGCTTGCCAGCCCTGTCCGCACGAGCCAGGAGGAAGCGCTCGCGCGCATGAGAGATGGCTGACGAAAGAAAACCGCACATAGCTTTTGCGCATATTGGAGGAGCTGATTGGTCAGCAGGCTCGATCTTCTACACGAGTCTTTTCCACGCATTGCGCTCGCTCGAAGACAGTCGGCGACCAAAAATTTCCCTTCTCGTTTCCTCGCGTGAAGACAGAAGCTCCTACGCGGAGCTTTCCCGGTTGGTGGACGCTGTCCTGGAATACGCAGAGCCGCAGGCATCGTCCTCGCGAATTACGCGAATCTTGCGCCGTATTGCCGCCCCAGTGTCTCCATCAGTCGACCGTTTTCTTAAGGAAAACAATGTCGATTTGTTGTTTGCTACATCCCTGAGCGATCAAAAACATTCCTTGCCCGTCATTGGCTGGATACCTGATTTTCAACACGTCCGGCTGCCGGAGATGTTCACGCAAGGCGAACGCGATGCGCGTGATCTCCACTTTCGCAGGTTGACAAACGCTTGCTCGCGCATCATTGTCACGAGCGGCGACGTCCTGAAAGATCTGAATCATTTTGCGCCGGGAAACAATAAAGGCGTAATTGTTCGGTTTGCAGCAAGCATTCCCCCCGAGGCATTTGAGGGAGAGCCTGCGCGGGTTTGCCAGGGTTACAATCTGCCGCAGAAATTCTTCCACCTTCCAAATCAGTTCTGGAAACACAAAAATCATATGCTGGTTCTGGAGGCGCTGGCGCTGGCACGAAAGACTCATCCTGAGATAACGGTCGTCTGCACCGGCAATCTGCGCGATTACAGGCATCCGAATTATCTCAATGATTTGCTGCTCCAAATCTCAAAGCTCGATTTGAGGGACAACTTCATCATTCTTGGCTTGGTCCCTCGCCAGGATGTCTTTGCTTTGATGAGGCGGTCATTGGCTGTTCTTCAACCTTCATTGTTCGAAGGGCTCAGCATGACTGTTCAGGAAGCGCGCATGCTCGGCAAGACCGTGTTGGCTGCAGATATTCCTGTTTTGAGAGAGCTGGCGCCGGAGGGAACGACGTTTTTTGACCCATTGGACAGCATGCAACTGGCGAAATTGTTGGTGCGGCAACAGTCCTCGAAAGAGCCTGGAGTCGATCGTGATTCGGAAGAACTGGCGCTGAGAAGAGCGCCGGCGATGGTGCAAGAGTTTGCGCGTTCCTTTATGAATGCGGTTGACGACGTCTTACTGTGCCGCAAGTAATGATAGCCGGGTTCTCTTGGTGCGCTAAACAATTTCAACGCAAGAGCCATAGCATGCGAGAAAAGAATCGCTAGTAAGCAGTCGAAGTTGTTCGACCTCGCACTGCGCAATCAACATGCGATCAAACGGGTCCCTGTGGTGCGATGGTATTTGTCTGAATTTGCACGCATGTTCGAATGTGACGTCCAATCTTTGGTATTGTCCGTCCGCGAGAAAAAAGTTGAGCTCTTCCAGATCGACTTTGATTTTGCCTAACGCGCCCTTGATTGCCACACTAACGAACAGCTAATTGCTCGCGCGAGTAGATTGCCTTGCGATTCTCGTTGAACCAATCGATTGTCTTTCTCAGTCCTTCGCGGAAATCGATTTTGGATTCGAAGCCGAAGTAATCTCGCGCCCGGCTCACATCGAGGCGCCGCCTGGGCTGCCCGTTCGGCTTGGTGGTGTCCCATTTGATACCACCTTCGAAGCCGACGAGCTGTCCTGTTAAGGTGGCCAATTCCTTGATGGAGATCTCGTGCCCAGAGCCCAGATTTACAGGCTCTGGTGCATTGTATTTTTCGGTGGCGAGCACAATGCCGCGGGCCGCTTCCTCCACATACAAGAACTCTCGAGTCGGGCTGCCGTCTCCCCAAAGCACGACTTCACGCGCAGCGCTTTCTTTCGCTTCTGTGAACTTTCTAATCAATGCCGGGATAACATGCGAGCTGTCGAGGTCGAAATTGTCTCGCGGACCGTACAAATTTACGGGCATTAGATAAATTGAGTTAAATCCATATTGTTCTCGGTAAGACTGCGACTGAACGAGAATCGCTTTTTTGGCGATTCCGTATGGTGCGTTTGTTTCTTCCGGGTAACCGGACCACAAATCCTCTTCTCGAAAGGGAATGGGCGCAAATTTGGGGTATGAGCAAATTGTTCCGACCACTACCATTTTCTCGCAGTTGCCAAGACGCGCTTCTTCCATGAGCATGGCGCCCATAAGTAAGTTCTCATAGAAAAATTTGCCGGGATTGTCGCGATTGGCTCCAATGCCGCCCACGGACGCGGCTAGATGAATGATGATGTCTGGACTGTGGGACTTGATGAGTTTTCGCACATCAGCCTGCTGCGTGAGATCGAAATCCCTTTTGCGGGGAATGACGACTTTCTCGCAGCCTGCTCCCTTGAGGCTTTCAACCACATGAGAGCCAAGAAATCCAGATCCGCCAGTAACGACAATTACCTTGTTTGCGAACATACAAAGCCTCCGCCGCACATCTTCCGTGTAAGGCTGCCCCCGTGCGTCGTCCGGCGCACATCACCTTAAGTTTGAGTAAGTCCGGACGCTGGCTGAGATATTACAATACAAGCGCTTTTTTGTTACTGCCCTGAGCGGCGTAATTTTATCGTGGTTGCGACGGCAAAGGAGGTAGGTGTGAAGCGAGCTCTTATCACAGGAATTACCGGCATGGCTGGATCGCACCTTGCTGACTATATCCTGAGCGAGCATCCCGACGTCGAAGTTTATGGAACCAAGCGTTGGCGCAGTCAAATCGTCAATATCGAGCACGCGCTTGATCGCTTGAACCTCATTGACTGCGATCTTACCGACCCCTTCGCGGTTTCGGCGCTCATCGGCAAGATTCGCCCTGACTACATCTTTCACCTTGCCGCGCAAAGCTTTGTTCCCGAGTCATGGAAGGGGCCGCACGCCACAATTACAGACAACATCACGATGCAGCTCAATCTCTTCGAGGCTGTGCGCGCACACGAAATCGATCCTGTAATTCAAGTAGCTCTCAGCTCGGAAGAGTACGGGAAAGTCCATCCGGACGAGGTTCCGATCAACGAAAATAATCCTCTTAGACCCCTCAGCCCTTACGCGGTAAGCAAAGTGGCGCAAGACATGCTCGGCTATCAATATTTTGAGAGCTATGGTCTGAAAGTCATTCGCACGCGCGCCTTCAACCACGAAGGGCCGCGCCGTGGTGACGTATTCGTGACGAGCAATTTCGCCAAGCAAATTGCGGAGAGCGAATTGGGACTGAAACCGCCTGTGGTGTCGGTCGGCAATCTGGAAGCACAAAGAGATTGGACCGATGTCCGCGACATGGCGCGTGCTTATTGGCTCAGCGTGCATCATTGCCAGCCCGGTGAAGTATATGTGATAGCCAGTGGCGTGGCCCGAACGGTCAAGCAATTGCTCGATTGCCTGATGAAGGAGAGCCACATACCGCTCTCAATCAAAGTCGACCCCGATCGGCTGCGACCCAGCGATGTGATGATATTGCAGGGCGATGCCAGCAAATTCAAGAAAGCAACTGGCTGGACCACGACCTATTCTTTCGAGCAAACGATGGGCGATTTGCTGGATTACTGGCGGCAACGCCTTGCTCCAAGATTCGCGGTGCAGAAGAGCGCGCCGCTCCCGCTTGCACGGAGCGCTGCCGGCGGTGAAAAAGGCGGGCTCAGCGTGATTGATTTCAGCCCGTCGACTGCTCGAGAGATGCCGGACGTGCAACAAGTCCCCGGCATGAGCACAACTCAGACTGTGAGTTAACTAAAGCGATTCTCTGTGGAGGAGTAATGTCAAAGCACGTTGTTATTCTGGCGGGCGGCAAGGGCGAGAGATTGAGACCATTCACTGAAGATCGGCCCAAATGCATGATTCCCGTTCTCGGCAACCCGCTTTTGTCGTTTCAATTGCGATGGCTGGCAGCATCCGGCTTCAATAAGATTACGATGTGCTGCGGATATCGCCACGAGGTGATTCGCGACTATTTCGGCAACGGCAGCAAATTCAACGTCAACATCGAATATCTTATCGAGAATGAGCCTCTGGGCCGGGGCGGCGCTATGCGCTATGCGTTGCAGCATATTGGAGCGCCAGCCGGTTCTTCCGTGCTTGTGATCAATGGCGACTTGCTGACCAATCTGCCACTGCCCGAATTTGAGAATTTCCATAAGGCAAACGGCGGCATAGCCACACTTGCTGCCGTTCCTCTCACCAGTCCATACGGCATTGTCGAGCTTGGTGAAGATGGAATCGGAGTGAAGGGCTTCACGGAAAAGCCTGAGCTGCCCTTCTGGATCAATGCAGGCATTTACCTGGTCGACCCCGCCATTGTCGATCTGCTGCCTGAGAAGGGCGATCATGAAGTGGCGACTTTTCCCGGACTTGCCCGGGAAGGACGCCTGAAAGCCTTCAAAACAAGGGCATTCTGGCGCACAGTCGACACCGTGAAAGATTTGAGCGAAGTGAGAAGCGAAATCGAGCAAGTGCTGTTCCAGGCATTTTTCCAGCCTGTAAGCGTATGAGGTTATCCGATGGCAACACTGAGCGGCAAAGTTTTGATAACGGGGGGAGCGGGCTTCATCGGCTCCCATCTTGCTGAACGCCTGGTCGCCGAAGGGTGCCACGTAACCGTCATTGACAATCTGTCCTCGGGTACGCGCGAAAATCTTGCCGCCGTCGAGGACTCTGTGCAATTGATTGTCGGCAGGCTTGCCGATGTTTTGCGAGATGAGAAAGTCGATTTGCGAACTTTCAAGTACATTTTCCACCTTGCTGCCAACGCTTACGTGCCGCCATCTGTAGCTGATCCGCTCGGCGATTTTCACACCACGCTGGAAAACACGATTCTCGTCCTCGACGCGCTGAGGCGGTTGGCACCGCCAGGCAATGGAGCGTCCGCAAATTGGCCCAAGAGGGGCGAGCTGCCACTGCTCGTCAATATGTCATCGGCGGCGGTGTACGGCAACCCGATTACGCTTCCGATTTCTGAAACCGCGCCAACTGTTCCGCTTTCACCATATGGTGTGAGCAAATTGGGCGGAGAGCGTTATGTTGCCGTGTACAGCAGATTGTATGGTGTGCGGGCAGTGTCCATTCGCTTGTTTTCAGCTTACGGACCAAGGCAGCGAAAGCAGGTCGTTTACGATCTCATTGCTAAAGTTCGCAAAAATCCGGAGCGGGTGGATCTCGTCGGCGACGGGACGCAATCGCGCGACTTCATGTACATCAGCGATGTAATCGACGCCTTGTTGTTGGTTGCCAACGCCGGTGTCGAAGATGGAAGTGTATACAACCTTGCTTCCGGCGAATCCAAAACCATTGCCGAGTTGCTTAAAACGATCGTCAGCCTGAGCAAGTGCAATCCGGAGATTTGCTACAGCGGATCGGTGCGCTCCGGCGATGCGGATCGTTGGGAGGCATCGATAGACAAAATCGCTCAGCTGGGCTTCAAGGCGAAAGTGGGAATCTCTGAAGGACTGGCGAAAACACTGGCATGGTATGACCAAAGCAGGCTGGAAACCGCCCCGGCAGGTGAGGGTGTGCCCACATGAAGATTGCTTTTTCTTTTCTCGGGGGAAAGCACTGGATTGCCGGAGTAACCATCCTGGAGAGCATTCTGGCTGCTCTTCACTCACTTGGCGCGGAGCGGCCGAGGATTGCTCTAGTAGTGCATCCCGGAAAAGACGAAGCCGAATACGAATCGTTAAAGCCGCTGGTGGATGAAATCCTTCATATGCCACCGCCTGCGCCACCGGCAAAAAATGGTGGTGCGGCGAAGCTGTCCTCGAGCAGCTCGTCAACTTCGCGCTCAGCAGCTCGAGGCGCGCAGCAAACAGCGTCTTCTTCTCAGCGAGCCGTCCGCTTTCTCAAACGTGTTCTCGGCCGATTCACCCCTAATGCGCCGTCATCGGCCGACGCTTGTGGGGGCGATTCTTTTTCAGCGACGGGTGCAGAGTTGAATGAGAAGCTGAAATCGGGCGAAACACCTGCATCGAGTGCTGCGGCAAATGCAGATGCCGGCATGAGCGATCTCGAGCGCTTTCTTCTTGCCCATGGGGTCGATGCGTTCTTCACGAAGAACGAATGTCAGCCTTTCACGAGAATTCCCTTGATTGGCTGGATTCCCGACTTCCAGCAGGAGCACCTGCCTGAAATGTTCAGCGAAGACGAGATGGCAAAACGCCGCGCCTACTTTCAAAAGGTGGCCGAGTGCTGCACGCGTGTGGTTTTGACGAGCCGCACCGTGCTCAGCGATTACATGCACTATCTGCCTGAATTTGCAGGCAAAGGGCGGGTTATGCCTTTTGTCACACTTGTGCCGTCGGAATGCTTGCAGAGCGACCCTTCATGGATTGTCGGCGAATATCAGCTTCCTGAACGGTTCATTTATTTGCCCAACCAGTTTTTCAAGCACAAAAATCATCAAACAGTAATTGAGGCATTGCGAAAAGCGGTTGAGCAGAACCGCGACGTTTGTGTCGTTTGCACGGGCAACACGCAAGATCACCGGCATCCGCATTATTTCGCGGAAATCGAGAAGCAAATAGAAAGTGCCGGTTTGAGACAAAACTTCCGCATTCTCGGCTTGATTCCTTACCCGCACGTCTTTGCTCTCATGAGGCAGAGTCTAGCTGTTCTCCAGCCCTCCAAGTTTGAAGGGCATCCGCTCAGTCTGGCGGAGTCGAAATCGATGGGCAAGCGGATCATCCTCTCTGACATTCCCGTGCATCGCGAATTGGCGCCCGATTGGGCTTGGTTTTTCGCTCCCGACGACGAAGCTGCCCTGGGCGCATTGATGCTTCGGCTTTTCAGCGAATCGATGCCAGGTCCCGATAGCGAGCTCGAGCGACGCATGCAAGCGGAAAATCCGTCGCGGGTTCGGCATTTCGCGCAAACATTTATCGGCATCATAGAAGAAGCCCGAGCCAGGGAGGCAGTATGCAGCACCTAGCCAGGCGCGTCCTTGGAAAGATAAAGCGCATACTTATGGGCAGTTGCGCCCTTGAGGCAGAATCATCGGGCAGTGCGCCGGGTGCTTGCGGCGCCGCCGCGGCACCATCGGCGGTGAAAGAAGGAGCCGGGAAACCGCTTTCTTGGCTGCCCGATTGGGAGCTGCTAATCAAGCAGAATCCCGAGCTGTTCCGCAATCATGAGGGTGGAGCACCGCCGCGCGTTCTCATTGCAACGGCCATCGGCGGGCATCCGGTGGTGACAGCCATCGAAAGTCTGATTGCCATGGCGCTGGCCGTGAGAGGTGCCGACGTCAGAGTCTTGCTTTGCGATGGAACGCTGCCCGCGTGCCTGCAGGCAACCGTCGGCGATTGGCAGGATAATCCGCACGAATTTGCCGAGTCCGGGCCCGCCAAGCGTCTGTGCGCCAAATGCAAGAAGTCGGGCCATCAGGTTTTCGAGTCCACAGATCTGCCTCTTTACCAGATGGGGGACTACATCACCGACGATGAGCGCCGAGAATCCGCGCGTATTGCCGGCGCAGTGCCATTCTCAGAGATCGAACGATATCGCTATGGCGATGTTGCCGTCGGCGAGCACGCTTTAGCCGGTGCGTTGCGTTATTTCGCCAAGGGAGCGCTCGAAGGCGAGCCGCTCGCCGAGCCCGTGTTGCGGCGATATCTTGAAGCGTCGATACTTTCCGTGTGCGCATCGCGGAAAATCATCCGCGATGAAAACATCAAGCACGTCGTGATGAACCACGGCATTTACGTTCCCCACGGACCCTTCGCCGAGGTTGCTCGTCAGCTGGGAGCAAAGGTGGCAACGTGGTGCATGGCCTACAGGAAGAAATGCGTCATCCTCAGTCATGAAGACACGTATCACCATACGCTTATCAGCGAGCCGACAAGCGAATGGGAGAACCTGACCTGGACCAGCGAGATGGAAGAGGAAATCATGGATTATCTGCGCAGCCGCTGGGTGGGAAGCCAGGACTGGATCTGGTTTCACGAGCATCCTGAGGCCGACCCGCACAAAATCGAGAGCGAGCTGGGCATAGATTTCTCAAAACCCACCATAGGATTGCTCACCAACGTGGTGTGGGATGCGCAATTGCATTATCCGGCCAATGCCTTTCCCAACATGCTTGATTGGATTATCAAAACAATCGACTACTTTGGGAAACGCAGCGATCTGCAGCTCGTCATTCGCGTCCATCCGGCCGAGATTCGCGGAACGGTGCCCAGCCGCCAGAAAGTTGTGGATGAGGTCAAGAAGGCTTTTCCAGAATTGCCGGCCAACGTTTTTGTTATTCCACCTGAAAGCTCCGCCAGCACTTATGCTGTCATGCTGCAATGCGATGCCGGCATCATATATGGTACTAAAACCGGTTTGGAACTGACAAGCATGGGCGTTCCTGTCATTGTGGCAGGCGAGGCGTGGATCAGGAACAAGGGCATGACGATGGATGCGCGCACTGAAGAGGAATACTTCCGCATTCTGGATTCGCTGCCTCTGTCCGAGAAAAGGCTGAGCTCAGCAAAGACACGCCGCGCGCGCATGTATGCATATCACTTCTTCTTCCGCCGCATGATTCCCCTTGGAATGACTGTACCTGCCGACGGCTGGCCGCCGCTTGAGGTGCGGGTTGATTCTCTCGTTGACCTCTTGCCTGGCGCGGACCAGGGGCTTGACGTGGTGTGTGACGGTATTCTCAAAGGAACTCCGTTTGTTTACCCCGCGGAGAGACGGCACAGAGGAAATGCTTTTTGCAGCGGCTCTGCTCAAAGTGATGAGTCGCAATCGCCGACGGAAAGTTGTTCCCCATATCACCGTGCAGCGTCGCCTGCAAAGAATTATTCCTCGGCTTCCGACGACGAATTGGCGAAGGTAGGAAGCGACTGTGAAGAATCGCCGGAAGGAGGTGGTTCCTGCTTTTGCGAAAAGGATTTAGCGAGGGCAGAAGATGAGCGTGCAGAGTTGCACGCAGAAAATTGCTCCGCATTTTCCGAACCGGAACTGGCAAAGGCAGTTGCCTCCTTAAGACATCAGGAGCGCTCGCAATGATCAATCGGTGGAAGCAAGAATTTAAGAGGCGTTTTCTCGATTGGTTGTGCGCGCAAATCGATGAGAGAAACGGCTCCCAGATCGACGCTGCTGTCCGCCAGCATTTGGAGCGGGAAAAGCAAAATAGAATTGCCCGCTACAGGCAAGCAGGTCTCATACACGAGAGCGCACAATTGTCACCTGAGGCAGCCATAGAAAACAAATGCGGGCGCCGTGCTGGTGTCGCTATTGGTGCCCATTCGTATCTGCGTGGACGCTTGCTTACATACGGACATGGCGGAAACATCGAGATTGGCGATTGGTGCTATATAGGTGTGCGCACCGAAATCTGGTCGATGAATTCAATTAAGATCGGCAACAGAGTGCTGATTTCGCATGACGTCAACATTCACGATGGCAATGCCCATTCAATTGATGCTGCGGAGCGTCACGAGCACTTCAAGCACATACTCGAGCGCGGACATCCGCGCGAAGAGCGCCTCGTCCCGGGACTGAAGTCGGCGCCGATTGTTATCGAAGATGACGCCTGGATAAGCTTCGGCGTCACCATCCTGAAAGGCGTTACCGTCGGCAAAGGCAGCGTCATTGCCGCCGGTTCCATAGTCACTAAAGACGTTCCGCCTGGCGTTCTTTATCAGTGCAAAGTCGTGCCAATCATCCGCCCGCTGGAAGGCGTCAAGTCAATGAGCGAATTGAATTTCGCCATTCCAGAAGCAGTGTTCCGAGAGTAATCGTGCTGTATCCAGCATGGCCAGTGCCGAGGTTGAGTGGCAAGCAAACGGTCTTCGAGCGAGCGCTTGCAATCATAAAAGACATGCGCGCGAACGATAGTGCGGCGCAGAGTGAAGTTCCCCAGCCCGATCTTCAGGCAACGTCTTTGTCCTTCACGAAGACAGTGACTTCTTTTCCTAGCTTGCAGAGCCACTTCATGAGCATGTCTACCGTGAACTTCTCGATCCGTCTGTTCATGAGGTCGGAAATTCGCGGCTGGCTAACGCCCAGAAGTTTTGCTGCTTCTTCTTGCGTCCATCTATTCTCTTTGATGATTTCTTGAATTTTTTGAGTCAACTCGGAGCGCACGAGAAGGTTAACTGCTTCTCCTTCTGAAAAGCCCAGATCAACATACACGTTGCCGCTACCTTCCTCTATTGGTGTGTGTTTATTTGTTCTCTTTTTGTCTTTGCTGCTGGATGTCGCCATAATTGGCCCTCGCTATGTCTAGTTCTCGTTGTGGTGTCTGCCTGGTCTTCTTTTCAAAGGCATGGATCACGTAGATTCCTTCTGGATAAGTTGCTACGTAAATGATTCGATGCTCGTGCGGCTGGTGGATGCGGATCTCTATCGCGCCCGGGCCGATGGTTGGCATCGGTCGCCAGTCGGTTGGCTGCGCTCCAATCTGTACAAGATAAAGCTCGTCGCCAGCCTTGCAACGGGTTTGCTTCGGGAACTGTTGCACTCGGCGGCGAGTGTTTCCTATCCCAAAGAGCTTTTTCATTAGCTCATTATACAAAATTTTGTATTAAGATGATGACTGAACTCTATGCCGTGTCACAGGAGATTTTGCTGGCGGATTCGGAAGACCTAATTCAAGCGTCAATGGCTCGAATTCGATATTCTTATCCTCATGCCTGTGAGCGGTGTGAAAGACGATCGGTGCTTTACGTGAGACATCTCAGAGACCTTATCAATGTTTCGCTGCTTTCACTCGCTTGTAGCTTGGCCGCACCTGCGCTCGCGCACGAAAAGTCAATCCAGCGAACCTTCGATGCTGCCGATCGAGCCCGCGCGCAGAAGCAAACGAGTGAGGCCGAGCATTTATATCTCAAAGCTTGTAAGCAGGCACAAGAATCAGATTGCCGAACGGCGCTTGTCGATGCGCACGTAAGGCTGGCTGACCTGTATCTTCACGCCGATGACCTTATCAAGGCACGAATGCATACAAGAGAAGCTATCAAGGTCTTCAAGGACGGCGGGGTGGAGCCTGAGGCTGGAGTGTTTCTTGCAGAGCTGGCCGATGCATACTCGGAGGTGTTCACTAAACGTAGCATCGCCAGAAAAATTACGCGGGCGATCGAAATTGAGCTGCTCTCGGCAGAAATCGATATTAGAGAAGCGATGCAAGCGCGCCCAGACCAGCATGCCAGGAGGTCGCGCTTCACGCTGTGCAGACTGTACATATCCAGCCACCAATGGGGGCGAGCCATAGACACAATCGAGCCAATTGCGAAACAACTTCAGCCGCACGATCCCGCGCTGTTTCAATATCAGGTCTGGAAAAGCGCAATGAGGCACAAGATATCGCCCAATCGCGGGGATGAGGCGTTTATTGAGGATGCGCGCGCGCTGTTCGAAAAGCGCAAAGACTACCCCCTCGGGCTGCTTTATTTGGGCGACTTTTACAAGTCAGCCAGAGAATACAAATTTGCCGCACAGCTTTACACGGAGGCAGCGAATGAGTATCGCCGACGAGGGCACAACAGCGATTATGCTCTTGTGGAGCGGAATTTGGGCTACTTATTTGACGAGCAGCATGATTTCGTCAACGCCGAGAAGCATTTTCGGGAAGCCATGAAAGCCGCCAAATCATCCGGCGGAAGAGGCTATACAGAAAGCGCAGCGAATCTGGCGGCCATCCTGGAGAAGACAGGGCGGAAAGCAGAGGCCAGGCTTCTCAAATCACAGCTCAGGGCAATCAAAAAAGAACGAAGAATGGATGAGCTGAGGTGGTTTACGCTCACTGGCGACCTCAGAGACTGGCAAAATATTCGCGCTCAGCCGAAGCCGAATGATGCTGCTGCCGGGGATGTGCGATAGCACTTACTGCTCATCAAAACATTGCTGAATCGCGCTGTTTGGGCCTCAGACTGCTCAGCGATGCCTCAGTTCCCGAACGCGTGTCAGGCTCAACAATTGTTGGCGATTGAGCAATTCCCGGCTGTGCCTGAAGCAGCATTAATCTCCTTTAAACTGCGCCGGTGCGTGATTTGTGACTGAATTCTCTATCCTGGGTATATCGGCCATGTCGGCGGTCGCAGTCTGGTGCCTGGAGGACGGATTTGCGATCATGAGTCCGATAAGGGGAAGCACGGCTAAGGGTCGTGCGTTTTGCGATCGTTGACAGCATGGGCTCGTCCAAGTGGGCAATCTGTCGATTGGCTAAGACAGTGAGAAAATCACGTTACTACGGAGAAATGGAGATGTTTAAGGTGAGGCATGCCCTTGTTGGTTTTGCGCTGGCTGCCGCTTTGATTCCGCAGTCAGTTTTGCCGGCTTACTCGGTTGAGGAGAAGAGCAAGCGGTCGGAGGGCGATAGTCCGAGTGTTAAAGAGCCCCTTCCCGCGAGCACCAAAGAGAGCTCGCACAAGACTGGAGCGAAGGGACATAAAACTGCTGATTGGAACAAGCTGTGCAGCGTGTTCGAAGCCATCGTCGTCGAGTACTATCCGAAGGCAAAAATAGAGAAGAAAGACCATTCACTCCATGCCACCTTCAAGACGAAGAGCTGGGAAATTCCGGGAAGCAATCGACACGAAGAGGCTCCGGTTTGGGGCGGCATCTTGTTGGATGTGGACCTGAAGGAAGGGCAATATGCCGGTGTGCAGTCAGTCCCAGCCAAGCTCAACTACAATTCGTACTATCATGTGCTTATGTTTGCACCGTACTCCAAGGAGTATGGCTGCCATTTGTTGACCAAGGTCGCGCACCCGTTTGATGCGCCGCCCGAATTCCTCAAGCGAGTTCAAAACTTAGTAAATCAATTCGAGCAGTATCTATGAGACCATTTGGACGACACCTACTTCAATGCGAGGTACTTAATCTGAGCACTCCACTGCGAAAAAGCATTCATGCATTCAAGCCGGGGCGCATGGTCGCTCACGCACTGCTTGCCGCGGCGATCGCGCAATTGTCGCCTGCTCTTGCCGGCGACAAGTCGGTTACCCGTTTGGAAGGGGACAATCCAAATATGCGCGAGCCATTACCAGGCGATGACTCGTCGGCAAAATCCATCCGCAAGCCTCGAAAAAACGCTGATTGGAACAAATTGAGTGATGCGTTTGAAAAACTCGTGCTGGAGTATTATCCAAAGGCGCAGATAGAGAAGAAGAGTAACTCGCTGCATGCTGAGCTCAAAGTAAAGCCCTATCAAAATGCAACTACTTTGCGTTGGGAACGCGGGCCGGGACGCAACGGCATTCTTCTCGACGTCAGCCTGGTGCCGGGCATTTATACCGGTGTGCATGCTGTGCCAAAGAAATTCAACGAGTACACAGGCTATTACGTGATTTTGTATGCGCCGTACTCCAAAGACTACGATCGGCACTTGCTCACGCGCCTGGCATACCCTTACGACGCGCCGGAAGAATTTCAAATTCGCATTCAAAAGCTCGTGAATGAGTTTGAGAAACATCTATAGGAGGGTGCGCTGCGAAAAACGGGCGCCGTTTATTTGAACGGCGCATTGACGACGCGCCATGCCATGTCCTGAATCATACTGGGCACCGAGGGGCGCGGCTAATCGTAGCTCAATACTAATGGCTCAGGGACAAGGCAGGATTGACGCCCATACTTATGTATGCTATAGATATCGGGTAGTCAATGGTGGAGGTACACTTATGGGTATGCCTCAACGATTAGTCGGCGAACGCGATCCTTCGATATTGCGCAGCGGTGACCACATGACCCGCGCTGAATTTCACCGTCTTTATTCCAGAATGCCTGAGGATTACAGGGCTGAGTTGATAGGCGGTATCGTCTTCGAGCCGTCTCCACTTGGTTGGCCGCATGGGAAACATCATGTGAGGTTGAGTTCGTTGTTCGACTCATATTGTATGAGCACCCCGGGAGTTGAAGCCGGTGATAATGCCACCGTTATGTTGAGCAAGGACGATGAGGTGCAACCCGATGTGGTTTTGAGGACTGTCGAGGAGCGTGGCGGCCGGTCGCGTCTTACACGACGGCGCTTCGTTAAGGGTGCACCAGAACTGGTGGCAGAAGTGGCGTATTCAAGCAAGGCAATCGATTTGCATCTGAAGAAAGACCGCTACGCGCTTGCGGGTGTGCTCGAATATATTGTGCTGTGCCTGAAGCCGAAGCGCCTTTATTGGTTCGATTTGAAAAATGGGTTCGAGTTGACGGCCGGCAATGATGGTGTGTTCAAATCGATAGTCTTTCCAGGGCTATGGATTCACGGCGAAGGCTTGCTCAATCTGGAGCACAAATTGACTGACAGAGCTCTCAAGCAGGGATTGCGTTCAGCAGAGCACAAGCAGTTTGTTGCTAGTTTGCAGAAGAGATCGTAACCAACGCTTTTCCGCCAAATTCGGTGCAATGGACTTGCTCTCGCACTTTACCAAGATGCGAGGCCTCTCTTTGCCCAAATTTGATGTTAGCCCAAATTCGCAACTGACAACGGCGGCGAAGTTGCGCCGGGTAATTTCTTGACGACTGTCCGGGGAGTTGGTAGGATTCCATAGGTAGGAATATTTGATAGGATTCTAGGCATACGCAGTAGCGCAGTAGTAGGACTCTATGAATGAAAGTAACTAGACGCGGACAAGTGACAATCCCCAAAGCAATTCGCGAGCGCACCGGCATCGATGAGGGGACTGAGGTAGAGTTCTTCGAAGATCAAGGAAAGATTGTCATTGCCAAAATCGCACCACGGAACCCATTTCAAGACTGGGTTGGCTATTTGAATCGCGGCGGCGCAAGCGATGAGGAGGTGCAAAAGATGCGGGGGCATGATGCGCACAGCCATCGACACTAACGTTCTCTTGGATGTTCTGCTGCCGGACGTTGAGCATGAGAAAGAAAGTCTCGCTCTCTTAGGAAAAGCTGTCAGTCAAGGCTCTTTGTGCATATGTGAGGTCGTGGCAGCAGAGCTGGGGGCTCAGTTTCCTGATGTTGAGTCAATGGAGCGCTTTCTGAAAGGTGTTGGTATTGCCATAACTGGAATGTCTTTGCTTGCGGTGCACGACGCCGGTAGGCGTTGGCGCGAGTATGCAAGAAAAAGACGCGGTGCTCGAGAAAGAGTTGTTGCTGACTTTGTGATTGCAGCCCACGCGCTGCACGCGGCCGATCGACTTCTAACGCGAGACCTCGGATTCTACCGCACTTACTTCAAGGATCTAAAGCTGTTGCAGTAGGAAGTCTCAGTCTGCTTCCGTAGACTTGTCGACAAGCCTCCAGTACCTCGCTGCGGACAATGCAACGTGGACGGAATTGCATAGAACGACTTTCATCGATCTCTATTTCCGCAACAAAGCCCGACAGTAAAAGCCTGCGTTCTTATTCGGAGGGGTCACTTCCTTTTCCAGCAATTGCACCTCAAGCCCCCACTTGCGGAATAAGCGTTCTAAATCTTCCCAGATAAAGTAATAGCCGGCATGATGAATGCCGGCACCGGCATTTTCGTGCTTTTCCGCAAATGGTTGCGCCGCGTAAGTCTCCCCTTCATAGCACAGGTCGACCAGCGGCTCGAGCAGTCTGTTGGGATCGGCGCAGAATCCGCCGAAATAAATGGTGTCGGAAAGAGTGATCAGATTCTTGAGAAAGTGAAAGGGGTGCGTTGTGTGATAGTAGACACCATGGGCGATGGCTATGTCATATTTGCCATGGCTCTGGCTGCTGACGCAATGCATGTCTTCAGCGATCATTGAAACGTTCTTCCATCCCAGGTATTGAATGGCGGCAGAAAGCTTCAAAAGATTGAGCATACGAACGTCTACGCAAGTGACGTGCTTGGCTCCCAGCGCGACGAATGCGGCGGTCATCTCGGAATCGAGCGGGCCGAATTCGATGATGGTCTTGTTTTTGAGCGGAAATATCTCGTTGAGCTTCTCGATTGGAGAAAGGACGCTAAGCCCGAGCAGCCGTCTCACGAGAACATCGGGCAGTATTTCTTTGGAATCCTGATGCGGGATGTCTTGCGATTTGCTGGCGGCGTTAAAGCCAAGCGATCTTGCAGTGGCGACAAGCAAGCATGCCGAGCCGAACAGATCGCGCAAGGTAAGAGTACGCCTCACTTCGCGCGATTCGTTCAATTGATCGTAGGTTTCTGCTTCAAACTGAGTAGCGCACAAGACGGCATCATCTGCTGGTGTCGCACTTGCGGCACCAATGATCTTCCGCCCAGTGGCCTCAACTACGCGCTGCACCTTCTTGCGGTGCGAGCTTTCGCCGATAAGCAAAACACGCTCGGATAGACTGGGACCGCGAGCAAGGAATTTCGTCAGCGCTTCCGCGCTCAAGGACTTGAGAGTCAAATCGAGAAGGTCACCATCCTCCGGCAGCACCATCTGCGCCAGTACCAGTCTTTGTTCGAGATCTCCGACGTTGTCTTGAATTTTGTCGATGGTCCGCTTTTTGACCAATTGCAGATCCAATCCAGCCAGCGCGCTGTTAATCGCTACTTTGCCTTGAGCTAAAATCGACATAGGAAGATGCTCCTCATCGAGCCATTACCGTCGCCACGCGCTGCTTCAGGATTTTCGAATAGCAAATGCCACGCCCCAACCGAGGTCGAGGTATTCCCATGACGAGAAGTTACTGTTGCTCGAAACCGTCTTTCGCCAGACGTTCAAAAGGTACGGATGCTTGGGGTGGCAGATGTCGTCAAAAACGATCACTCCGCCAACCGCAAGGTGCGGCAAAACATCCAAGATGTCTTGCGCGGCCCCGGATTCGGAATGGTCACCATCTACGGTGATGGCATCGAAAGAGATGCCCGGATGCTCCTTGAAGAATCGCGGCAGCGTTTCATGGCTGTTGCCATCGATGAATTCGAGTTTGCCTTCATAGCCGAATTTTGACATCTCCTGGCGTACGAAGTGTGCGCCAGGATTTGGCATCCCGGCATAATTGGGTGTCCAGCGGTCGAAGCCGTAAATCTCGCAATGCTTTTGTTGAGAAGCGACCATTGCCAGACTGCGCCCGCGACGAACACCGATTTCTAAATAACGGCGTGGTCTGGCAAGCTTAGAAGTCGCAAATAATACGGTGAGAATGTCGGCATACTGCCAGGAAGCACCGTATTTGGATGAGCCGGTCTTAATATAATTGATGAGATGCACAAGGATGTCATCAGGCTCCAGCGCCTCGAGGACCTTGAGCACGTCTGAAAGCGTTTCCTGGCTGGTTGCGCTTGCCGCAAGGGCGCTTGCGCTCAAAACCAGAGGTGGGAACCAATCAGGCAGTCCCGGGGCGCTGAATACGGTGTGCGGATTTTTGTCGCTTACAGCTTCCACGGTGGAAACCGTTGCCGGCTGTTCGATTTCCAAAGTGTCAGATTTCTTCGACGGGAAAAAGATTCTCGATAATTGCTGAACCATCTTGCACTCCGCTACTCAAGTCCCAGCCGATCTTATTACAATCGCATGGCGGGCTCATTATTTTGGGTTATGGAAGGCGGAAGGCAGGATGTGCGCGGGGACTGGAATTCTCCTGCGCTGAATGACGGAATCCTAAAGGCTGCGCTCTTACTGATCAATTGGAGCTCTTCAACGTTAGCCGAGCTTAAGCACATTTTTATTGTGCTCTACGGGCACCAGGATAGCTTGCGCCGTGGCTCACTGCCACTACAAAATCTATCTCTGACGCCATTCTTAAAGACGCCGGCTCTCGAGAGAATTCACGGACTGTGAGCTTGAGCCTTCGGCGAGATCTTCAACTCGAATACATCGATGGACGGATCTCTCGCCGAGCCTGACTTTCTGTAAACTGCCAGCTTTCCCATCGTTTTTGTATCTATGACCGCCAACTTTTGCCAGGAAGGATCGCTTTTCACCATGAGGGCTACGTCCTTGGCGACGTTCCTGCTGTAGTTGTTGTTCACTGTCGAGGCCGATAGCCCTGGTGCGTCCTTGCCGAGCAATGCTGAAAGAGCTTCTGAGAAATCTCCCGTTGACAGACCCTTCAAATACAGCCATGGAATCAGCTCGTCCAAACTCTTCGTGCGCCGCAAGTACGGCG
>DATNRC010000156.1:0-5807 GCA_036703705.1 Candidatus Obscuribacterales bacterium | reverse complement strand
ACCCCGAGCCTTCGGTAATCGCCTTGAGGCTTCGGGCACTCACCCCGAGCCTTCGGTAATCGCCTTGAGGCTTCGGGTTTCAGACAGGAAGGAAGGGACAGGAATTGGCGTTTGCGTCTCCCAAAATTCATCCAATAGCCTGGTGGTTGCTCGGACTCTGCCTGACCACCGGCGTCGGCTGGGCCACCTCATGTCTTGCGCGCACATATTTCGAGCACTATCCCTACTTTCTTGATCCTGTCTATTACTCCTATCAGTGCGCCCGCTTGCATGTTCTTTCCGCAAGCGAAAGCGCACTCGATCTGGCTCGACAACAATGGCTGGAAAATAATCGATGCCCTTTGAGGATCGTGCCGCTACTTCTGGTGGCACAGCAAATGCTCGCCCATCAGCTTGGCCACATGGCAACAGCGCTGCCGGCGCTGTTTTGTTTTGTTTCGCTTTTGGCGTGGACTGTTTATCGCCGCACAGGACAAGCTCTGTACGCTGTCGCCTGCGCCATGCTCTTTTGTGCAATGCCCGGCTTGTACAGCCCGAACTTCGGCATTGCTGCCAATTGGCTCGATCTGGTAGCAGGGTTGTGGGTTGCGTCAAGTACTCTCTGCCTTATCAACTACGGTCAGAATTACCAGTCGAAATGGTTGGCAGGATTTGCGTTGATGGCGTCCTTCGGAGTGCTTAGCCGATATGTTGCTGCTGTTTTCGCGTTCATTGTTTGTGCACCACATCTGATTGCATATTCGGTGGAACGCTTCAGGCGCGAGAAGAATTTATTGCGCGCCGTTATCGCCCCATGCCTCGTCATTGCCTCGGTTATTTCTCTGACTTGCGGTTATTTTTTGATTGCCCATTTTCGCGATAATGCGTACTTCTATTCCAAGCAAGGCTATTGCTTGTTTCAACCGTTAGCACATTGTCTTATCTCGAACATCGTCGTCGTCAATGAGTTCTTCAAAGAGCGCGCATGGACCGTTCTTCTCCTTGCGCTGTGCGTCAATTTGTCTGTGTTTCTTCGCCAAAAGACGAACAACATATGGCCGCTTGCCGGATCCTTATGGCTTGCAATCTCCACGCTCTTCTTCATCGTCGTAGTCCTGAGAGCCAATGGAGGCTCGCACACAATGTATGCAGTGCCTCTGATATTTTTCGCCATGGTCTGTCCCCTTCCTCTCAGTCTTCCTGCGCCGCTAGTGGGTACAAATTCAGCGGCGACTGATGGATCTGCTTCAGCGGCGGCTGATGGATCTGCTTCAGCAGCGACTGATGCCCCCCGTTTATCATCGTGGCAGAGCAAGTTTCTGGCTATTCCTAAAGCGCGCATGGTAATGGCGGCGACATCGGTGATTTTGATTGTTTCGTCGGCTTACATGAGCATCAGGGCGTTCAGAGGTTTCCATCGCTTCGCTGAGAATCCGCCGGCACTGGCAATCGAAAGCAAGGCTCTGGACGTCAAGCTCGCCGCCAATCTAGCCAGCATAGAGCGTCCTGTGGTCTGGAATGCGTTTTTTGACGCCTATTCCTGGGTTCCGTCAATCGAGACTTTTTATCGCTTCGGAAAATTGCCGCTGGCCGCCGGCGAACCGTTTTTTACGGTCTCCAGATCATCATGGGTTACAACATATCGTAATCAAACTCCAGAGCAAGTTGCAAAACGCATTTACCGCGCCACAAGCCAGTGGGTTGACGTTGCGGTCGTTTTCGCCGATCCCGGTAAAGCCCTGGAAGCAAAGCGCTTTGACAATGAGTACAGCGCCATCGTCGCCCGCTACATGGCGGAAGAGATTCCAAAAGGAGCGAATTGGAAGCGCATGTTCGAAGTCGATACGAAGCGCTACGGCAAATTGGTTGGTTACCGCAACACGGCATCGCCAAAGGCGAGCTATGAATTCGTCTTGCACGGATGCCCGCAAATCATGCCATATTACTAGCCCGTCTGAGCGAGACTATGTCAACCTGCTCCGCTTCGCCACCGCAGCCGCAAATCATGCCATATTACTAGCCCGTCTGAGAAGTCCGAAGACGTTAAATCCGCTTGATGGCCGGGCGCTGCCTGATTTCTGCAGCCTTCTTCATGTCTTTCGCTGCCAGGTCCGCTTTGCCCATGATTTTGTAAATCATGCTGCGTCCTTCATAAGCAGCGCTTGAGTGCTCGGGAAACATATCGATGACGTCGGAATAGTCCTTCAGAGCCTTTTCGTATTGATGCATTGCGAAGTAAGCGTCGGCGCGTTTCATCAATACATCCTCGTCCATGCTGTTGTGTTCCAACACCTTGCTGTAATCTGCAATTGCCAGCGGCAGTTTGCGCAGTTTCACATATAGTGCGGCACGCAGCGAATATGCTCTCAGATCATCCGCCTTGATTTTGAGTGCTGAAGTATAGTCCTCAATCGCCTTTTGATATTGTCCGACCTGCTCATATGCCGCGGCCCTGCCCAAAAACCCGACGCTGTCGCGAGGCTTCAAGCGAATGTAGCTGCTCATATCGTCGATCGACTTCTTGTGTTGCTTGAGGGCGGAGTAAACACCGGAGCGAAAGAAATAAATGTTGGCATTGTCCGGATCGAGCTTTATCGCCTTATTTAAGCAGTCGAGAGCCTTTCCAGTCATGGATTGGGTACTATACGCAACACCGAGATAGAACTGACCATCCCTTACGTGCGGGTCCAAAGCCACCGCCTTCTTTAAGTCCTTCAGTGCCGCATCGAGATTTGAATCCGCTCCATGATAATGAGCGCGTCCTCTCATCACATACGCATAGGCGTTCTTCGGATCGAGCTCAATAGCGCGCGTCAAACAATCTATCGCTTCCTCGTATCGCTTCTTCCTTGTAAGCGCGCCGCCCAAAATTACCAATGCGTCAACATTATTGGGTTGCAACCGGCACACACGCGCAGACAGATGCAAAGCGTCATCATTACTGCCATCTTCAAAAGCCTTCCTGGCTTGATCCAACATCTTTTGCAGTTTCGCCTGATGAGCATTTGGACTTACTGGCCCGGACGTTCCCCTGCCTGCCGACAAGGATTTCTCTTGCGCATCACTGGAAGACAGCAGAAGCGCCGCGCATACAAGATAAAAGCCAACGATGGCAGTCAGTCTTTTCATCTTTACTGTCATACCACAACAATTACATGTTTTCCGCCACTCCCTCGTGGATTCGGCCCCAGGCTGGTTATCTGCAACACCCGTAACTCCTGGGGCGTCCGCCAATTGTTCCATTTGCCAGATCCTGGTCAGCATGTATGCGCCCTTCCCGTTTGTCTGGGAGTCCCCCCTAAATCCTTTCGTTTTACCGTAGTGCTGTTAGCGGGTTGGGTGTAATCAAAAACTAGAAGATCTGGCTGGCGTGGCAATTATGTTTCGCTCTTGGACATTTCAGACTAAAAGGCTCAGGCAACGACTTGACAGTTTGCTCAGTACAATTTGCGTGCGGCTGGGAATAGAGTCTCAGCAAGAGATAGCAGAAAGAGCCGCGGCTGAGCGCATCAGAAAGACCAGGCGCAAGCTGGCGCAGGAACCGACCGTAATTTTTCAAACGAAGCAGCTACGGAACTACCGCTGGTAGGAGAAGACTCGCTGTCGCGGCTCCATCGCTAGGGTTTTGCCAGAGCGCAACCACGCTTGGGCATCCTTCC
The DNA here is from genome assembly GCA_036703705.1 of Candidatus Obscuribacterales bacterium. GTDB lineage: Bacteria > Cyanobacteriota > Vampirovibrionia > Obscuribacterales > Obscuribacteraceae > DATNRC01. The sequence continues at coordinate 2,169 of DATNRC010000156.1, read as the reverse complement.
TGCGCCGCCAGCCTCAAATTTGCTGACGATTACATGGTTTCGAACTTCATACTCGTGCCTTCACAAGTCCGTCTTAGTTCGAGCACCCTAACTCCGATCTCGCTTCTTGCGACGTTTATGATTCTACTCATAATACGTATCCCATCTGGTGCTGCGCCGCAAAGGGAGAATAGTTTGGCAGAGAACGACAAAGCAGTCAAAAGTTCGAACCATGGCGAAAAATGGGAGTCGTGGGACGACTATTGCAAGCACATTTGCACGATGCCGCTGGGATGAAAGGTTGGCACTTACCCAGCCCTACTTCTGACACCCCGCTCCAGTTGGGGTGCAGGCGGCGAGCATTTCGGCGAAATATTTGCCAAGGACGTCGACACAATTTGACGGGCTGGAATATGAAACCAGCTCGATGACGCGGGAGCCGGTGATGACGCCGTCAGCGCCAAGCTCGATCATGGCACGCGCCTGGGAGGGTGATGATATGCCAAAACCAGCGCATACTGGCAGTGATGAACGAGAATGAACGGATTCAATGAGCGTGCGCAACCTGGAATCACGCTCGGCATCTCGATCCTTCGTTCCTGTAACGCCCAGGCGAGAAACCAGATACAGAAATCCTCCAGCGTCCTTAACGATCGCATTGATGCGATCTTCTGTCGTCATGGGTGAGATGATGAATATCGGAACGATCCCGGTTTTGCGCGTGATAGGCAACAGCTCATCAGCACACTCCACGGGCAGATCAGCCACCAGCACGCCGTCCGCTCCGCATTCCCTGGCGCGCTCAAAGAACTTCTCCGTGCCCATGGCAAGCACAATGTTGTAGTACACGAGCAATCCGATGGGGATCTCGTCGTTGAGGGCGCGAACTCGCTTCACCAGACTGAAAGCGTCATCGACGGTGAAGCCACTGGCGAGCGTCGCAAAAGAGGCTTGTTGAATGGTCGGACCGTCGGCTACCGGGTCACTAAACGCGATACCAAGCTCGAGACACGTGACGCCACTCTCTATCATCGTTTTGATGATTTGAAAGGAAGTTTCCTCATCCGGCCAGCCAAGGACCGTAAACGGGATGAACGCCTTCCCGCCCTTCGCCCTCAATTCACCAAACGCCTTGTCATATCGATTGGGCATGTTTCATCACCTCATTCAAATCCTCATCACCTCTCGCTCTTCGCCTTCTGTTCGCTAAACGCCTTGTCATATCGATTGGGCATGCTTCATCACCTCGTTCAAATCCTTGTCACCTCGACCGGACAAATTGACGATTATCCGCTTGCCCAAACCCTCATCTTTTGCCAGCTTCTGTGCGTAGGCAAGAGCGTGAGAGCTTTCCAGCGCTGGAATGATCCCTTCAGTTTTGCACAGCTCGCTGAAAGCCTTCAGCGCCTCAGCATCTGTAACCGCTTCATACTTGGCACGCCCCGTCTCCTTTAGATAAGCATGTTCGGGTCCAACAGAAGGATAATCCAAACCAGCGGCAATGCTGTGCGCTTCCTCTATCTGTCCTTCGGCAGTTTGCAGCACAAGGCTCTTCATCCCATGCAAACACCCGGGGGTTCCTGCATTAAGTACCGCACCGTGTTTTCCAGTGCTCAAGCCGGCGCCGGCTGGTTCCACCCCTATCAGTTTCACGGAAGCTTCAGGCAGAAATGCTGTGAAGATGCCCATTGCATTCGATCCGCCGCCGACGCAGGCGACCACATAGTCGGGAAGAACGCCTGCAAGCGCCTTCAACTGTTGTCGTGCCTCTTCGCCAATCACCTTCTGGAAGTGTTTGACCAGTGATGGAAAGGGATGCGGTCCTGCGACCGTTCCCAGCAAATAGTGTGTGTCCTCGAGATTGCTGATCCAATCCCTCAGCGCTTCGTTGATCGCGTCCTTCAAGGTTTTGCTGCCCGTCCTCACCGGATGCACTTTCGCTCCCAGCAATTGCATGCGAAAAACATTGGGTTTCTGCCGCTCCATATCAACTTCACCCATGTAAATCTCGGTTGTAAGCCCCATAAGGGCGCCCGCCATCGCGCACGCCACGCCGTGTTGCCCGGCTCCTGTCTCGGCGATGATTCTTCTTTTGCCCATCATTTTTGCCAGCAGCGCCTGCCCAAGTGCGTTGTTGGTCTTGTGCGCCCCGCCGTGCAGCAGGTCCTCGCGCTTCAGGTAAATGTCCGC
>DATNRC010000155.1:0-3097 GCA_036703705.1 Candidatus Obscuribacterales bacterium | reverse complement strand
AGATTGGGCAAGCCGCGGCGCGCCGCCTCTTCATGCCACTCCTTGGAATAATTGTCGCCATTGAATATGACTCTCTCATTTTCGGTCAGAGTTCTGCGCACAACCGCCTGAACCGCCGCATTGAGATCGCTGTTTTTCTTGAGCTCCTTCTCGATTTCCTGAGCCAGATAATCGAGCGAGTCGGCAACCATCGTGTTGAGCACTGTATTCGGGAAGGCAATCGACTGGCTGGCTCCTACGGCGCGAAACTCGAATTTGTTGCCTGTGAAAGCGAAAGGCGAGGTGCGGTTGCGGTCCGAATCGTCGCGAGGAAGATTGGGCAGCGTCGTGACACCGATTTCAATCGTTTTTGCTTTCTTGTCATGATCGATCTTGCCGGAAATTATTCCTTTCACGACCGCGGCAAGCGCATCGCCGAGATAAATGCTCATGATTGCCGGCGGTGCTTCGTTGGCGCCCAGACGGTGGTCGTTGCCGGCTGTGGCAACAGAGGCGCGCAGCACTTTGGCGTATTTGTTGACGGCGCGAATGACGGCGCTCAGCATGACAAGGAATTGCGTATTCTCATGCGGAGTGTGTCCTGGCTCGAGCAGGTTGTTGCCTTGATCGTCAGCCATCGACCAGTTGTTGTGCTTGCCACTGCCATTGATACCACTGAACGGCTTCTCATGCAGCAGGCAGACGAGACCATGCTTCTGCGCAGTCTTGCGGAACACTTCCATCAAGAGCATATTGTGGTCGGTCGCCAGATTTGATGTCTCGAAAAATGGCGCCACCTCAAACTGCGCCGGAGCAACTTCGTTGTGGCGCGTCTTTACGGGAACGCCCAGCTTGTACAGCTCGTGCTCGGCATCCATCATGAAAGCAAGCACGCGCTCGCGAATGGATCCCCAGTAATGATCTTCCAGCTCTTGCCCCTTCGGAGGCTTGGCGCCAAACAGAGCCCGTCCAGCATTAATGAGATCCGGCCTTGCGTAATAGAACGCTTCGTCAATCAAGAAGTACTCCTGCTCCGGACCGACCGTGCAGGTAACGCGCTTTACTTCTTTGTTGCCGAGAAGATGCAAAACCTTCACCGCTTGCTTGTTGATTGCTTCCAACGACTTGAGAAGCGGCGTCTTGACGTCCAGGGCATGCCCGCTGAAAGAACAGAACACCGATGGGATGCAGAGCGTCTTGCCATTCGTGCTTTCCATGAGGAACGCCGGGCTTGTCGGATCCCAGCCCGTATAGCCGCGGGCTTCAAATGTCGAGCGAATGCCGCCGGAAGGGAAGCTCGATGCATCGGGCTCTCCTTGAATCAAATTCCTGCCTGAGAATTCAAGCACCGCGCCTTCTTCGCCTCCGGAGGAGACCAGGAAGGAGTCATGCTTCTCCGCCGTGTTGCCATGGAGAGGCAAGAACCAGTGGCTGAAGTGTGTTGCCCCGCGAGAAATGGCCCAATCTTTCATGGCGTTGGCAACGGTATCGGCCAGCGAAGGATCGAGTCCTTCGCCATGATCGAGGCAGCGAACGAGCGCCTTGTACACAGCCTTCGGCAGCAGAGTGCGCATCGCCGATCTGTTGAAAACATTGACGCTGAAAATTTCCGATAGAGGTTGGCGAGTGTAATCTATCGACGGCGAAACGGGCTCCCGCTCAGCGATTGCAGAAATTGCTTTCCTGCGCGCCCCTGCATGTCCGTTGTTGCTTTCTCTAATCACGCTTACCTTTGATCTTTTCTCTTGATGCACTGTGTATGTCATTCGCCGCCCCTCTTTTAATCGTCCGCTCAATACCCGAGAGCCTTCAAGATGACCCTCTTCCTTCTTTGTCCGTCGAATTCCGCGTAAAAAATTTGTTCCCAAGGTCCGAGATCAAGTTTGCCGTCCGTTACCGGGATCATAACCTGATGATGGATCAAGATCCGCTTAAGATGCGCGTCTCCATTATCCTCGCCGGTCTTGTGGTGCTGGTAATTTGGATTTGCCGGAGCGAGCTTTTCCACCCACTCATCAATGTCTTTGATCAGCCCGCTTTCCCAATCGTTGACATAAACTCCGGCCGTTATGTGCATCGCCGAGACAAGAATAAATCCTTCCTTGAGACCGCTTTCCGCAAGGAAGGACTGCACTTCATCAGTGATGCGTATATACTCTCTGCGTTTTTTCGTTTCGAACCAAAGATACTTAGTATGAGATCTCAGCTTTTCTGAAACAGTCACAGCTGCTTGAATCCTCACCACGTATATACGGCGACGCATGGTGCGTCAACACATTTGGCGACGCCTTGAGTTTACCTCTTTCGCGCTTAATGTGCCAGCATTTGCGAAGAGTCGCTTAACGCCTTTCCAGATTAGTATCGGAGTTCGAATCCAGGGCGGCTGCGTTTTGAACAGACGCTTAACGCCTTTCCAGATTAGTATCGGAAGACGAATCCGGGGCGGCTGCGTTTAGAACAGCCGCTTAACGCCTTTCCAGAATAGTATCGGAAGACGAATCCAGGGCGGCTGCGTTTAATGGATTAGTGGAAAGTATGCCTACCTTGGCAGCAAGCGGCGCGAATTCTCTTGCCGCTGCCGTATAGCGCGCGAAACGGGTCATCGGCGGGCGAACAAGGGAATTCTCAGCAAGCGCGGAAGTCATGGTCTTGCTGCTATCAAAACGAGCGATGCCGCTCAAGGTTTTCCACGGGTCATGGACGTCGACCCTTCTGAGTGCTGATATTGCATCATCGTAATCGAGACGGACAGGATTGCCTAGCGACTTCCATTCGCTCTTGCCGGCGTCCCAGACACCTTTGTATGAATGCATTGCCGCCAGCCGTTTCTGATGATCGACGAGCACCATTTTCACATCCATATCTGCCAAGCCTGATGTGCTCTTAATTCCAGACGTCCGCTGCCCGATATAAAATGCGGAGCGCTCACCGGCATCGACAATGCCCAGGCTTCCTTTGGGGACGGCCAGCATGTCGTCGGCAGAAGGAAGAATGCCGTCCTTGAGCGCGGAATTCTTTCCTGGAAGCAGCGACCGCTTAAGCGGATTGTGGGTATGAACGCTTACCTGATGCGGCTTGAGCGCAAGGCCAACCTCCACTGCATCGGGCACTCCTGAAG
>DATNRC010000154.1:0-4073 GCA_036703705.1 Candidatus Obscuribacterales bacterium | reverse complement strand
CGTCAGGCTCTGATTCACGGCTGGCATAATACTTCTGGCATAATACTTTTCGATTTGTAAGCGCCCAAGGCAAAGGCCGGCTGATTGTTTCCTGCCAATCAGAAGGGGTTGTGTTAGAATACCAAGCCATTGAAATCAATCAGGGTCAGGATCTTTAGTCGTGCCTAATATCAAATCAGCTAAAAAACGCGTGCTCATCACCGAACGCAACCGCATGCGCAATCGCTCGTGGCGTTCTGCCATCCGCACGGTCCGCAATGAAGTGGCGGAAACAGTAAAGAGCGCCAGCGCCAAGAATGCTCAGGAAGCTCTCAAGAACGCTTACAAAATTATCGATAAAGCGGTTTCCAAAGGTGTTTTGCACACAAACTCGGCAGCGCGCAAGAAATCGCGCCTGGCGAAACAAGTGCTCGGCATTCAAACAGCAGCTCCCGCCAAGCCCCAGAGAAAGAAGCAAACCAAAGTTTAGTCTCGCGGTCATTCATCCTCTTTCGAGCTGCCGCTTGACGAGAGGCAGTTTTGTGTTGTCGCCTTAGACCTTTGCAAAATCCCCGCCTCCCAATGCTCTCGATAATTGAGCGCAACGTCATTTCGAGCTATATTGTCCACATGGCTTTGTAAGTGATTGGCTGAATCGCTTCGAGGCATATCAAGTGCATATGCGAGGCGGCGATGGAAAACCCTAATGCGGGTGGCGGGGGTCGGGATTTGGAAATTGACAGTTACTGCCTCACAGAGGCAAGCGCAGATAAAATAGCCAATGCCGAAACCACTCTCGATTTAGAACAGCTGCCGGAGCCGGTGCATTTCATCGGCATTGGCGGCATCGGCATGTCGGCCCTTGCCCGTTTGCTCATCAGGCACGGCAAGAAAGTTTCGGGCTCTGACAAATGCGGTGGAGCGATCATTGATGAGCTTGTCGGCATGGGCGCGCGCATATTCATCGGCCACAAAGCAAGCAATGCAGTCGATGCCGGATCCGTAGTAGTCTCCACGGCCATCGTCAAGGACAATCCGGAGCTGGAATACGCACGCGGCGCCAATCTGCCCGTATGGCATCGCTCCGACATTCTCTCTGCTCTTACTGCCAGGTCTCGTCTGATTGCCGTGACGGGCACGCACGGCAAGACAACAACAACAGGCATGGTCGCTCAGGTTCTCATTGAGGGCGGTGTCGATCCTTCCGTGGTCGTCGGTGGAATTTTCGAGACAATCGGCAGCAACGCAAGATTCGGCGAAGGCGATTATTTCGTCGCCGAAGCCGATGAGAGCGACGGCACGCATGCCACGCTGGCATCGGCAGTTGCGCTCATCACCAACATCGAGGCCGACCATCTGGAGAATTATCCGGGCGGCATGACGCAAATTCGCGAGGCCATGATCTCCTTTGCCAATCGTGCGCAAAGCTTTGTCCTCATCTGCTCCGACGACCCCGGTTGCATGCTCATCAAATCGTGGATCGACAAGCCTGTCATCACATACGGACTCAAGGGAGTCTCCGAAGCTGATTACAGCTTTGAGAATTTGAACGGCTTTTCCATGAAAGTGTTTCGGCGCGGCTCCGAGGTCGGCGGCCTCGAGCTCAAAGTGCCAGGTGTCCACAACAAATTGAACGCGCTGGCAGCCGTGGCTGTCGGGCTCGAGCTCGGTATCGCTTTCGAGGAGATCAAGCACGCTCTTGAGAATTTTGGCGGCATCTGCCGGCGCTTTCAAATACTGGGCGAAGAGCGAGGCATACTGGTCGTGGACGATTATGCGCACCACCCCACGGAAGTGGTGGCCACACTCAAGGCCGCAAAGGACTTTCTCAAGCAGCGGCAGGGCGCTGGACAAAGAGTGGTGGCGGTTTTTCAACCGCATCAGCCAGGGCGTTTGCGGGATTTGTGGAATGAGTTTTTGCTTTCATTTGCAGATGCTGACCTGGCCCTCATCGCGGATATCTACGTGGCGCGCGGCGGAGCCATTGAAGGCATTACTTCAGAGCGCTTCGTCGCCGCCATGAAGCATGACAACGTTCATTATCTGCCCGGTTCGGTGAATGATTTGCCGCAGGCGATTGCCCCCTACCTCAAAGCAGGCGATCTCGTGTTAACAATAGGAGCAGGAGATATCACCTCTGTGGGCAACGCGCTCTTAGAGCACCTGCGCAACAACAATTTTTGATGGAGCAGCAAGATCAAGTACCACTGTGGCGTTTCACCACCCTGAAAATTGGTGGCGAGGCGCGGCGCCTCTATCTGCCTACCAGTGTGGATGAGCTCGCCGATATTGTTGAGCAGCTGGCAGAACGGGACGAGCCGTGGTTTGTCCTTGGCGGCGGCTCCAATTTGCTGGTTTCGTCGAAAGGCTATGAAGGATCCGTCATTCGCACCACCCAAATCACAGGCGTGACCAGGGTCGAAACGGATGTGCTGGAAGCGGGGGCGGGGGCTCGATTGCCGCATCTGGCGCGCTTTGCTGCCACGCTCGGCCTGGCGGGGCTTGAATTCTCGGTCGGCATCCCCGGCACTGTGGGCGGGGGCGTGATTATGAATGCCGGCGCCCATGGAAGCTGCATGGCCAATGTTGTTGAGAGCGTCACTATATACGATTCAATAGAACGCAGGATTGTTACTCTTGAGGCTTCCCAGCTCGGGTTTCAATACAGAAAGTGCAAGCTGAGCCCGTCTACTCATGTGGTGCTTTCGGCAAGGCTCAAGCTGATAGCGGACAGACCGGAGGAAATCGAGGCGCGGGTCAGGCACAACGAAGAGTACCGCTGGCGAACGCAACCGCTCGGCTGGCCCAACGCCGGCAGCACTTTCAAAAACCCGGAGCCCGGTCGCGGCGCCGGCTTGCTTCTCGATCAGGCGGGAGCAAAAACACTGCGCCAGGGGCAAGCGGCTGTCTCCGCCGTGCATGCGAATTTCGTCATCAATATGGGCGGTGCTACTTCGGAAGAGGTGGCGCAACTGATGCGCCGCATGCAAAACACTGTCTACGAGAAATTTCAAATTTCTCTTGAGCCCGAGTGGAAGACGCTTGGCACGTTCAGTAACGAAGAGCAAAAAGTGTGGGCCGGCTGACTGCCCGTCTTTCTTGCCTTCTCAATTCTTGCCTGCATTTGACCAGTTTTTAAAGGGATTTTGCTCTCGGGTCCCGTTATCATTAACATAAGAAAAACCGCACTACGTCAGGGAATCCATAGTTGGCACACATAAATACAGTCAAATTGGGCGTTCATGACAATACCATCGTCATTTTGCACGGCTGGGGACAAAGCCTGGAGCCGCTGAGAGCGCTTGGCGATCTGCTGTCGCGTTTCTACACCGTCTATCTTTTGGATCTGCCTGGCTTCGGCTTGTCCCCCAGACCGGAACAAGACTGGGGGACGGTGGATTACGCTCAATGCATTCTCAAATTCTTGGACGATACGGGGATTAAGAAAACTGTCCTCATCGGTCATTCTTTCGGAGGGCGGGTGGGGATTCGCTTGGCAAGCAGATATCCAGACAGATTAGAAAGCCTGGTATTGATCAATTCGGGCGGCCTGAGGCCGATTGTCAAAGGAAAAAGACTTCTCCGTTCGCGTTTGCTTCGCTTGCTGTCAAAATTCCTTAAGAAGATAGATCAAACTTTCGGCAGCCGATGTTTCGAAAGCTGGTTCGTGCCCAGATATGGCTCGCGCGATTACAAAAACGCCGGAGAGCTGCGTAACATTCTTGTCAAAACAGTCAATGAAGACATTTCCATGGACGCCAGCAAAGTGCCTGTGAAAACCCTTTTGCTCTGGGGGGACAGGGACGAAGAAACACCGGTTGAGATGGGCTATCGTCTCAACCGCTTGATACCGAATTCGAAACTAATCGTTTTGCCCGGCAAAGACCACTTCCCGTTTCTCGAGGAGGGTGCGCATCTTTGCGCGACTCACATTTTGCGCTTTCTGAAGGAGAGCGAAAAGACGGCAAAAGGGCAAAAACAGGGAGATCTTGCCAGTGTGTAGCGCTGAAAGCAAACTCCTACTTGCTTTGCTTGTGGCGGGAATCGGCTCGCTTGCCTTCTTTCACAAGCGCGGCTTGCGCTACTTGCAGTTC
>DATNRC010000153.1:0-8469 GCA_036703705.1 Candidatus Obscuribacterales bacterium | reverse complement strand
CTGGTGCTGGATGTCGGCGGTGTGGGATTCGAGCTCATCGTTTCCCATCGCACCCTTCTTACGGTAGGGGGCATAGGCGAGCCGGCCATTTTGCACACCTCCCTTTCCATCAGGGAAAACGAGTGGTTGATTTTTGCTTTTCCCGCTCAGGAAGAGAAGGAGCTGTTTTCAATTCTTCAGACAGTGAGCGGCGTCGGGCCGAAGCTTGCCCTCGCTGTCGTCTCCACGCTCGGCGTCACTCAGCTCATTGAGGCAATCGTAAGCGACAATCACAAGATGGTCAGCCAGGCACCAGGTGTCGGACCCAAGGTGGCGCAAAGGATAATTCTCGAGCTCAAATCACGAGTCGAGGAATGGAATCAAAGGCGCGGACTTTCCCGCCCGGCTGACGGACAGGCGCCCAGCCGGGCCGCCGAAGAAGTGCAGATTATCCTCGAAGGGCTGGGCTACACCGCCACGGAGATCAATATGGCGCTCAAGAAGGCGCGAGATGAGCAAGTGGCTGATGACGTCGAAGAGCTGGTCCGCTACAGTTTAAAGGTATTGGGATCAACTGCAGTCTCGACTCAGTGAACGAAAGCAAGAAATCAGATTCTGCCAACTGCACCTTAATGCGGCGCCTGATTGGCATCGCCTGCGGCTCGGGGCTGGCGTTTCTCATTTTCGTCCTGCCGCTGGCCGGGCTCAGGCGCTCGTGGACGCTTGCTGCATACGCGCCGGATGAGCTGGCGCTTCTCCTTTCAGCTCTTGTTGCCGGCGGTCTTTCGGGCGCGCTCCGTGCGCGACGGACTGCGGACAAAGCAGCGCCGGACAGCGGCAAACCCACGACGCTCGCTCAGACTGCCGGAAAGTGGCTCGACCGGCAAGCCTTTACGATAATCGCCCTTTTCTTCGTCGCTTTCTATACGGCTTGCAGCGCGCTCTGCCTCAGATTGCGGCTCTTTCTCATCACCGGCAATCCGCTTCTCGATTGGCTTCTTTCCCTCTCAGGCTTATTCGCTTTCTTTTCCGGCTCAATCATCATTGTTCGCGCCCTGGCAAACGATCGCGACCGCCCCCGCGCATTCGAGTGCTTTGGCGCCACCATCGCCCATCCAATTTTCTTCGCCTGGCTTTTGATCTTGAGCGGCATTCCCCTTGTTGTCGGCACCTGGTTGCCGCTTATTGGGCTGCCCGGCGTGTTCATTGCCATGAAATGGCAGATCCATCCCGATCAGCAAGACTTCGAAGATCCATTGCCCGAGCTTACGGATGATGGAAAGAAGGGATGGCATCTCATTCCGTATGTTTATTGAGCAATTTCGCCCCCTGCTCAGGCTTCCCAAACGAGAGTCGCTCAAAATCTCATTCTTGATAAGGCAAATATTAACTCAAATCACAGATGCCAAGTGGTTCAACCACTTGGGAAGCCCCTAGAATAGCTATGTGCGCACCGGATCGAACGGGTAGGCGATAAGCGCCCGAATCCGGATTGCCTTAACTGGCGTAACTTTGCGGTAAAGCCGTCAAACGTTAAATTATTGCGTCGGGATTGCGAATCTTGCCCTGGATGCCAAGAATATATATCTGATTGGCGCAAGAATATATTGACATCCCGGAGCCCAATGAGCGTTGGCCGGAATCAAGGAGAAGGAAGTATGACAGAGAGCGTAATTGGCAAAGAAGAGAGAATGGCCCTCAGGATGTGGTTTCGGCAGGCAATTGCTCAGCTTGAAAAAGAAGAAGTAAGTGCGCAGTTTATTCGCAACCGTGAGTTTTACGAAGGCTCCGATGATACTCACCGCGTGCCGGTCTTTAGAAGAAGAGCGCGACGCAGCCGGACAACGACTCATGCTAAAGAATTAGTCGTATAGAAAAATCGACAGCAAAGAAAGTTTGAGGAGCAGGCAATCGACCTGCTCCTTTTTTAACGCCAGACCGATGCACAACGTTTGAGCACCCGAGCACGAATATCGCCAAGGTATACAAAACAAATACGAGAAAAATGCAAAAAAGATTGAACTTTTTGCCAATGAAGACGTATTCAATTGTGGAGACCAACTTAGCGATAGAATGAAGCACAAAGCCCGCTCGCTTTGCGCCCGCGGGCTGACGAAGTCATAGCGTACAAACGGCTCCGGACAGTGCTTCCCGGCAAGCCGACTTGGAGACAATGCTCCGATGAGCCCCCGCCCATATGTTCCGCTTCATCTGCACACCGAGTACAGCCTGCTCGATGGCGCCACCATGATTAAGGATCTGGTCAAGAAAGCGAAAGCGGAAAACATGCCCGCCGTGGCCATTACGGACCATGGTGTCATGTACGGTGCGATAGAGCTGAGCAAAACATGTCACGAAACGGGGGGTGTGAAGCCAATCATTGGCGTCGAGGCCTACATCATCGACGGCAACATAAAAGACAAAACGACGCGGCAGAGCCTTTACCATCTGACGATGATCGCGCGCAACAAGCAAGGCTATCGCAATCTGATTAAACTCAACACCAGAGCGCATTTAGAGGGCTATTACTATAAACCGCGCATCAATAAAGAGATGCTCGCTGAAAACAGCGATGGATTGATCATTTTAAGCGGCTGCCTGGGGGCGGAGCTTTGCCAGCACTTGCTGCGCGACGAATACGAGAAGGCGAAAGCGTCAGCGGCCTGGTTCAAAGAGATATTCGGCGAAAACTATTACTTAGAGATTCAAGATCACGGCTATCCGGAAGACAGGAAAGTCAACCGGCAACTGATCAAAATATCAAGAGAACTGGGCATAAAGCTTTGTGCCACCAATGACAGCCACTTCACAAACAAAGAAGATGCCATGGCTCATGATTGCCTGCTTTGCATTCAGATGGGCAAATCGGTGGTGCACGCCAACCGCATGAAGTTCAGCGGCTGGGAATACATCAAAAACGGCGACGAGATGGCCTATCTTTTCCGAGATCATCTCGACGACGAATACATTGAAGAATCAATTCTCTCCACCCTTGAAATTGCCGATAAGGTAGAGCCCATCAAATTGGGGGGCGATCCGAGGCTGCCCGTGTTTCCCGTGCCTGCGGGCCACACTGCAGAGTCTTACCTCAATCAGCTTGTCTTCGACGGCTTGAAAGAGAGATTTGGCGAGATAACGCCGGAGGTGGAAAAGCGCGCCCGCGATGAGCTCAAAGTAATCGAGGACATGAATTACGCCTCCTACTTCCTCATCGTCGGCGACTTCATATCCTATGCGCGCAGCAAAGGAATTCCCGTCGGTCCGGGCAGAGGATCGGCAGCAGGATCGCTTGTCGCTTACGCCCTCGGCATCACCAACATCGATCCCATCAAATACAACTTGCTGTTTGAGAGATTTCTCAATCCCGAGCGCCGATCGATGCCCGATATCGATACCGATTTCTGCATCGAGCGGCGAGACGAAATGATCAAATACGTCGCCGACAAATACGGCGCGGACAAAGTGGCTCAGATCATCACTTTCAACCGCATGACGAGCAAAGCGGTAATCAAAGACGTTGCCCGGGTGCTGGATTTCCCATTTGCCGAATCGACAAAGCTGGCGAAGATGGTGCCGGTCGTTCGCGGCAAGCCGACACCTTTGCATGAGATGATCGCCGAGCACCCGGAGTTCAAGAAAGTCTACGCCACAAATGAGGAAGCCCGGCAAGTAATTGATGTGGCGCGCAAGCTCGAGGGTTGCAACAAAACATTCGGCATGCACGCGGCAGGCGTTGTCATCTCTGATGTGCCGATGGAAGAGCTCGTGCCTTTGCAGCGCAACAACGACGGCACCATAATCGCGCAGTTTTACATGGAAGACCTCGCCTATGTAGGTCTTGTGAAAATGGACTTTCTGGGTTTGCGCAATCTGACGATGATCGACAAAGCAGTAAAAATCATCGCCCAGACGCGCGGCATCAAAATCGATCCGGACAAAATCCCGCTTGATGACGAGAAGGTTTATCAGACAATAAGCAACGGCGATCTGTCGGGAATCTTCCAATTGGAGACCTCGTCGGGAATGCGACAGGTGGCGCGTGATATGAAGCCTTCCAATATGGAAGATTTGTCCGCCCTCATCGCCCTCTACCGCCCCGGCCCGCTCGACACGGGGATGATCGACAAATTCATCGATTGCAAGCACGGCAAGATGAAGATTAGCTATCTTACGCCGCAGCTGGAGCCGATTCTCAAAGACACTTACGGTCAGATTGTCTACCAGGAGCAGGTGATGCAAATCGCGCAGCAGCTTGCCGGCTACAGCCTGGGACAAGCTGATTTGCTGCGCCGGGCGATGGGCAAGAAGAAGCCCGAGGAGATGGAGAAGCAGCGCGAAATCTTCGTTGGCGGCTGCGCAAAAAACGGCATCAGCAAGGACATCGCCGATCAGCTGTTCGACATGATGGTGCAATTCGCCGAGTATTGCTTCAACAAGTCTCACAGCCAGGCTTATGCGTTCTTGACTTATCAGACGGCATATCTCAAGACGCACTACCCGGTCGAATACATGACGGCGCTTCTCTCGAGCGTCGCCGACGATCAAGAGAAGGTGCGCGGATATATCGCCGAATGTCAGTCCATGGGCATCGACATCCTGGCGCCAGACATAAACGTCTCCGGCAACGACTTTACCGCTGACGGACAGGCAATACGCTTTGGTTTGTCAGCTGTGAAAAATGTCGGCGAAGCTGCAGTGGCCGAAATAGTTGCCAAACGCGAGAAGGATGGGCGGTTCAGCTCCCTCCAGGATTTCATTTCGCGCATCGACCTGAGAGTCGTCAATAAGCGCGCTCTGGAGGCGCTCATCAAATGTGGTGCTTGCCAGAGTCTCAATGTCTCTCGCAAACAAGCGCTCGACAATTTGGACTATCTCGTCGAGTCCCAGGGACGGCGCCAGATGGAGATGGCTACCGGCCAAATGAGCCTGTTTGGACTTGGCGGAGGCAATGGCGGCTTTCAGCTCGACCAGGAGCTCAAAGGCGACGGCTCGGAATTTCCGGAGTTCGAGCTGCAAAAAATGGAGCACGAGCTGCTCGGCTTTTACATCACAAGCCATCCTTTGCGGCGCGTCTTCCACCGTCTGAAGCTGCTCACAACGCATACCTTGCCCGAGATAAAAGATCTGCCCGACGGCTCTACAGCAATTGTCGGCGGGCTTGCTGCATCGATTGAGAAAAAGCTGACCAAGCAAAATAAATTGCTCGGCATCGTGCGCCTCGAAGACCTCGCCGGGCAGATTGAAATCGTCATCTATGGCGAGCTCATGGAGAAGCTGCCTGCGGACGTTCTTCTTCCTCAATCACTGCTTCTCGTCAAAGGAAAGACCAAGAAGAACGAAGACGAAGTGTCGCTAATCGCCAACAGCGTGCGACTTATATCCGACGCATCTCTGGTCAGTATATACTTCTCCAGTCAGCAATCCTTTGCTGAGCTTCACCGCCTGAAAGACATTCTCAATGCGCACAAAGGCGACGATCCCGTCATGCTCAACTTTCCGAAAGGAAAGAAGAATCACACCATCCTCGTCGGGTCGCAGTTTTGGGTCAACGCTAATTCAGCTCTTGCCGACGACGTCTCGCAGAATTTCAGCGACGGCGTGAAAGTTGTTGTCAACCGCGTCGTGGTCTGAGGCAAACGGCTGGGACTCAGCGTTTCGACTGACGCCAATCTGCTTGGGAACAGAGAGACAAATTCTGCGTCTTTCAACTTCCGCTGCCCGAGACGCTTTTACGAGTCGATCAGAACTCAGGAGCAATTGCGGCAGCCAATCTTAAATATAAGAGAATTCTAATAATTGTTTAAGATTGAGGATTGATGGCATCTTACAGAAGGGGCGATCGGATTGGAGAAGAGACCATAATGCCGCAAGGCGCTCAATAACTCAATGAAGGTCGTGACCGGAAGCTGTGATCAAAGCTGATCGAAAAGTCACTAAAAAGCTGTTTTTACTGTAGAATGCAAACTCGCAAATTACTTCCACGAAACAACGGAGGTTGACTCGCACCCACACAACGCCCAACTCCCAGAACGGCTGTAGTCCAACACTGGTGTAAAGTAAGCGTTTCGTGTACCCCACAGATCACCCGTCAAAAGCAAGGCCGAAAGCCAACCTCAATGACAAAGGTGCTCTGGAAAAAACTGGATTCCACTAAAGGGCTCGTCACACCAACGAGCTTACAAGGGGGGAAGAAACATGTTCGGACCACATCTTATTCTAGAAGCCTACGGATGTCCCAAAGAGCTCCTCGGAGACTTGGGATTGATGAGCCAAACACTGGACGCATACCCGGCGAAACTAGATATGACAAAAATCATGCCGCCCTATGTGTTCACGTATCACGGCACAGTACCGGAGGACTGGGGAGTGAGCGGCGTAGTTCTGATCGCCGAGTCTCACATCTCCATCCACACCTTCCCGGAGAAAGGATTCGTCACGCTCGACATTTTCTCCTGTCGCGCTTTTGACGTCGAAGCCGCTGTCGATTACTTCTCGAGCGTCTTCAAGCCGGAAAAGGTGGACAAAGAAGTCCTCATGCGCGGGCGCGAGTTTCCTCGCAGCCTCGGGCGAGCCGGCAGCATAGTCGAAGCCGAAAGGCTGAAAGTAGCTTCCGGCGCTTGATCCGGGCATCCCGGCACGGTTGATTCTGGCAGAGCTGGGCACCGCTCATGGTGCCCAGCGGTTGTCTTCTCTTTCAAGCAAGCACTTCAGCGGAGGGAATAATGTTCATTTCGATCAACCATATTCCAGTCACCCCGGGACGGGAAGAGGATTTCGAGTCTATGTTCAAGAGCCGCGAGCGTGCGGTTGAAGATCAGCCGGGATTTCTCAGTCTCGATGTGCTTAAGCCAGGACAGCGCATGCTCATGGGCTCAGGGAAAACTGAGCAGGTGGACAATGAATATCAGGTTTTGACGCGCTGGGAGGATGAAGAGGCTTTTCGCCAGTGGGTACACAGCGATGCTTTCAAAAAAGCGCATTCGCGCGATTTCGATCCTGCTATTTTTGCCGGCAGAAGCTATCTCACTCTCCACCACGCTATTGATGGCGCGTCGGCTCAGCGCGAAACATCGGCAACACTTGGCTGAAAGCGCATTGCTGCCTCGAAGTCGGCGCCCATTTTCACCCCAAAGAGTGACGCGAATCTGCTTTTAGCGGGTTGATGGCCCGGGTTTTTCGGGTAAAAATTATCTGGAACAGCAACCCCAAGTTTGCGTGCCCGGTCGGAGCCCAAATTAATCTCGAGATACCTCGACGGGTATCGGCGGCTCTCCCAAGCGGGAATAGAACTAGAAGGACGATTGAAACACGTGGTATCCACCATTCCAGAACGCGCAGTACAGTTTCCAAGCAAGCAATCTCTCGGCGAGCTGTATACTCAGGATGAATGCGGCGCCACTCAATTCATTGGCGAGGCCGTAGGCACTGTAAAGGTCCCTGCCACCTCATCGCTCGCCCTTTACTTTCATTTCGATCATGGGTCGGGTTGCGCCCCGCTGGCGGAAATCGCGCCGGACGCGCTTAACAGCGTTTCCTTTCTCGGCAGCGATATTACGGACGACGATCTCGTGCATGTCGGCCGCCTCACAGGGCTCAAGGAATTGGACATAAGCTGCACGGATATAAGTGACGAAGGGCTGCAACACTTGAAGTCTCTCAAAGTCCTGCAAAAACTGAATTTGTCGTCGACTCAAGTCACGAACGCAGGCGCCAAGGTACTCGCCAATTTCCCGGAGTTGAAAGAATTGTCCCTCGACGACACCGAAGTCGGTGACGAGGCTCTGATTTTTGTCAGTCAATTGAAAAAGCTCGAAACGCTCAGCCTTTCATTCACCGGCATTTCCGACAAAGGTCTGGCAAGAGTCAAGCAAATACGCGGCTTACAAAGGCTGCGTTTGAACTGCACACAGGTGAGCGACAACGGTGTCGTATATCTGTGTCGTCTCGAAAATCTGAAAGAGCTCTGGTTGAGGAGCACTTTGATCACATATCCCGGCATGATCGAGCTCACCAAATGGCTCTCCGATTGTGAGATCATTCGCTGATCGGTCGTCCCGCTGCCTGATCGCGCTCACCAAATGGCTCACCGGTTGTGAGATCATTCGCTGATCGGTCGTTCCGCTGCCTGATCGAGCTCACCAAATGGCTCACCGGTTGTGAGATCATTCGCTGATCGGTCGTTCGGCTGCGCCGCCTGTAATAATCCTGGCATAAACAGCCGCGTCGGCATTGCCACCACTAGCAATGCAGCAGATTTTCTTGCCCGAAAATAGTTGCGGCGCCGCCATCACAGCAGCGACAGCAAGAGCTCCGGTCGGTTCGACTTTGAGATTAGCGAAAAGATACAGCACGCGAACCGCTTCTTCGATCGCCTCATCCGGCACTTCCACTATGTCTTCGATGCCGCCTTTTAGTATCTCCCAATTGTGTACGCCGAGACTGAGCGTGCGTGCACCATCGGCGATGGTCTTGGGCTCCTGCTCATTGGCG
>DATNRC010000152.1:0-10484 GCA_036703705.1 Candidatus Obscuribacterales bacterium | reverse complement strand
GTGTCCCTGCCGCGCTCGCGTCAATAATTCACACAAATCGGCTTCTCATTCCGTTTGTAAGTTCTACTACTCTACATAGCACGACCGGCAGGCACCCCCGACAGCCGAGACTGTCCCAAATTTCGTTGATCTTTGTAGGTGAGCCCTTCTGAAAGACTGCTCCCAACTTCGTTGACCGGCATCAAGTCTTTTACCGATCCCATGCCGGAACGTACGAGCATTGTCCAGGACGCAGGCCACTTTTGTTGTGCACGAGCCTACCGCTAACACATCCTGCAATTTGGTCTTCTACGTGATTTCCCCCATGAAAGAGAGAGCAAATGCCGGCAGTCCTGCCGAAAGCAGTTTCTGTGCGGGTTTAAAGAAGGTGCTCCTTGCGGCCGGCGTTTTCTTTGGGCAGTGCTTTTGTGCTAGCAGTGAAGGCAATTCTCTCTCTTCTCTCTTCTCACAGATTACGTCCACCCGCCGCATCTGACGCCGAACAATGACTCTTTCCACGCTCACTACTGGTGATGCGGTCTCCAACTCCGGTGTGGAAGCGGCGCCGGTTAACACCGGCAACAGCGCATCAAGTACAGGGACCAGATGGTGCAGCGGCTGCGCTATATCTCCTGGTCTCGTCCACCATTGCAGTTTTCCGCGCCTGCGGGCGCAGAAGGTTGAGTCTATGCTGAAACTAGTGCAACAAACCGTTTTCTGCCCAACAGTGCGATTGCCGATTGGCTTCCCTTTAACAGGCAAACAATTGGGCAAAGCTTATTTCATCGCGTTACTCTACCTGATTGGAGGTACAATCGCCGGCTTGCTGCTGGTGATGGGAATCGTGTACGGGCTTGTCAGCGCCGCACAATTGTTGGTTTTGCGCCCGGAGCCTTGGGCTCATAAGCTTACAAGCATCCTCCTCGGGGCATTGCTCCCGTTCGTGAACGAGCAAACCTTTCTCGCCGTATCTACGGCCGTGACGTTTCTGAGCGGCTTTGCGGCCCAGCTCTTCTATCTTAACGGGGTGTTGAGAAAACGGGGAACGTCGATTGCGCGAGTCGTGGCTCTCAACCTCGATTCGTTGCGCGGCAGTTCGCGAGCAGGCACACTCTGGGCACTGACCTGGCGCGTCATGGTGGCAATCGGCATCTGGCTGACGGCTGCACTTTTGCTGTCCTTGATTCTTTCCCATCCCGAGCAACCTACCGTCGAGCTGGTAAAGAAAGTCAGCGGTGGGAATCTGGTCACACTCTTCCTGATCATGGCTGTTGCAGCGCCTCTGGTTGAGGAAGTCATATTCCGGGGATTCCTCTTTCAGGCTTTGCGAGCCAGCTTCAGCACAGGGCGTGTTGCCTCATGGCTCGGCGGAGGGCGCTTCTCCGATGTGGCTGCGGTCTTAACAAGCGCGCTCATGTTTGCGCTTCAGCATCTGCAGTTCCACCCCGTCATCATCCTTATCCTCTTTCTGATGGGTGCCTTTCTTGCCGAAATGTACAGACGTACAGGCACGCTCTGGACTCCCATCGCCTTCCATGCCTTCAACAATGCGCTCACTGTCCTGGTTATCGCCAACCGCATATGATTGCCAGCAGCGATTTCCTGTGACGGGCGCAGTATTCAGCATGAGCACACAGACCCACTTCAGTCGCAAGGTATGGCCGCTTTCCTTGCAGCTGAAGTAGGCCCGTGTGTTTCATTTCTCCTGCCATTGACGGTATGCAAGTGTTCATCACAATCCAGCCGCAAAGGGCACCAACCGCATTTGAACCACTTCCAGAACATCAGATTGGCGCTCCGACATCTAGGCAAGGAGGAGCCAACTGTGCTTGCTCCTTGCGTTCGTCAGGCGTGAGAACTTCCGCACAATTCACGATCGCAACGCTGTTGCGCCTGCGATCTCGATAGAGCAACGTCGCTCTATTCGTGGCCGTCACTAAGCCGAAGGAGCGGATTGCCGCCCTTTCTTGAGGAGTTTCCCCATGATGGTAGGAATAGCGATTTGTCTGATTGCGTTGATCATTGTCTGCCTGGCAATCGACATACGACGTCATCGACTGGCCGCTGTGGACAAGGCGAAGCGACGGAAGGAGCAAGAAGAATCGTTTTCTTTGGACGCTTTTCAGAAACAGCTCAAAGAGAACCGATATGAAGGCTGCGCCAAGATTGCTACGCTGGCTTCGCTCGAACAGCAATTGGACGCATGGGCACTATGCTTTTTCAACGCCGATCACCAGATTCAGGAGCTTGACGCCTCCATAACAACGTTGGCGAAAGAATTGCGGGTATTGGTGCACAGGGTTGGGCAGTTTTGCCAGGCGGAAGGCAGAGACGCTGTGGTGGGAGCCCGGGCGTTGAATGCTGCGCTCCGGCGAATGCCTCATCTGTCGGCTCAATTAGCGCAGTCCTGCCGCACCAGAGAAGAGGTGGATTCATATCGACGATTAGCGATGGCCGCCCTTGCCCAGTGTACATCAAAGCGTCTGGAAGACGGCAAACGCCTTCTTCATGAAGCACAAACAATTCTCGAGCATCCGCCGTTGCTACGCATTGAAAAGAGTCACGATATAAGCTCGACATAGCCCCGTGGGCGCTTTGCCAGTCAAGTCTTCTCTTCCCGCATAGCAAGAACTGACAAGTCTTTCTCAAGGAGGAATACGATGTTTGTAATCGAGGTGGCGTACGACCAGATGCGGCGCATGCTCGAAGAGCGCGGCTATGAGCCAACTTTCGCCCCGGCGAAGAATCTGGCATTGGCGCTCGATGATCTCGCCTGCATAAAGGAAATGCTCATCAAGGAGGGATTTGCCTCCCAGGGCACAGTGGCAGTCTCCGCATCTGTAGCGGGGGTCTTGGCGGAGCTCGTCAAGCTGCGCCAGGAATTGGCCCAATTCCGCCGCGACAGCGAAAGCGAGAGGAAAGACTGAGGTCCTCATCTCTCCTTTATGCGGGCACTGTCTGCCCGTTTTCAACACCAGACCCCAGAGACTCTTCTCTGAGGACAAACTCACAATTAGCCAAGAAAGGAATTTTGTGCTGCCCACTTTTCTCAACAACGCCCTTGCCGAAATCTGGCATCACGACGGAGCTCAACTGAGCCTCTGTGACGTTCCCCTGGACGAGCATGTGCTCATTCTCGCCTACTGCGCCGAGAAAGCGATCGGGCTCAATCTGGGCAATCCCCTGAAGCAACTGGCAGAGCTCATGAGCGACGAAGATCCGCTCAAAGCTCTGGAGGAGAGGTTTTCGGACGAGCAGATGGGAGAGGCTCTGAGGCGTGCAGCCCATCCACCGGCGGAGCTTCCGAGCGTTATCGCAGAGACTTTCGAGCGAGCACTGGCCGCTTACGATCCTGATTTGACGACGACAGTCGAAGTGCTGTCACTGACGATTCAGACTCACAGCGGGTACACCGCCTTGGTTTTCACGGCTTACCTGACGACGGCAATTTATGAAAAAGCCGTGGACGCCGTGAGATCATTCGTCACTCTTTACACGAAGAACAGTTTGCAGAAAGTGATGCAATGCTGCGGCATCATCAATGCCAGGCGTCTGGGCTTCCTCGCCGATCGAATGCGAGCCTGCTCATTCCTTCCTGCAAGCAGCGCTGCACCGGCCACGGTGCTCGCGGCGGCCAATTGTACCGAATAAACGGAGGTTTCACTTGACACTAGGGCAAGCCAAAGACAAGTTTTCGGCGGCTTATCTTGGCAAAAACGGCATCCACGCCGTCGGCATGAGCAGGCGAAAGGGAGTGATCAAGGTTTATGCCGTCGGCAAGGACGCGCTGACGGGCATCGACAATCCTTATGAGGGCTTCCCTCTCGAGCTCATTGTCGAGCTTCGTGCCAAGCCGGCCGCCGGCAGCAAACGGTGCTGATCGAGGGTAATCGCTCTTTCTCCCGCGCCTGATACTCCGCAGTGGACGTAAGGAGGTGCCAACGTGCTCACTTCTTACGTCCCCCAGAGGCAAAGGTTTCGTCAAAATCCCCAATCGCGTCGCTCAGCTCACACTGCTCGGCAGCGCGCTTCAAAAAACAATCGCTCATCCTTTGCAAGAGAGTCAGGGCTCACAAACTCTGGCTCTCTCAGGCGTTCTTGTTTCCGGCGGCCATACCTGCCCATTTGGGCACGTATGTTTCCGGCCCTCTTACTATCTTATTTAGTTTCTGCACCATATGCGGCACCATTCATTTCCCGTGCCCGTGCACGATTTCGCCGCACTTCATCGACTGGGCAAGCCGCGCCAGAATCTGGCCGCTCTTCCAGCGAGATTGGCAGCCTGAGTCTTAACAGCCTGCTTGGTTTGTGGCGTAAGGCTTTGCCATCTCCGAGCTGCTTTCGCGGCGCCCTTGATAGCAGCCGTTTTCACCTCCCGCTTCTGCCCGGGAGTAAGTGATTTGTATTTCTTTGCGGCAGCGACCACACTTTTTACGGCTGCTGATTTGATCGCTTCCCGGGAAAGCGTGGACAGAGATGGGGAAATTTGAGCCGTCTCGGGAGGAGCGCTCACATGATTGCTGCCCTGGCTCTCAGTTGGCTTGCGATGGGCAGCAGCATCTTTTCGCAGATCGATTTTCTCCTCTGCGTTGCCCGTCATTGGTTGTCGCGGTGCCACTGCCGGCGAAGCCAATGGCCCATCTGGCGCTGCTGTCCGAAAACACAAGAAACCAGTGAGGGCGATGGTTACAGCAATCACCGCCGCCACTATTCTTGGTTTCATGAGCGATTGCCCGGGGCGACTCAGCGGTGGGTTGGGCAGCTTCCCCTGATTGATGAGGAGAAGGTTTTGCAACACCTCCCGGCAATCCGAATACCGTTCTACAGCATGCTCAGCGATGCAAAAGTCAATCACGCCTTGCACTTCCGGCGGCACCGATCTGCCGGCAAACGCCTCCTCAATAATTCGTCCAAATGCCAGCACATCAGTGCGTGGATCCGCTTTCTGGGAGTCGCCAATCCAGCCTGTTCCAAATCCACCTACACGCACATTGTCACCGGGCGCCGTCATGTCGGCGATGAATATCTTGTCCGCCGTCAGCTTCCTGTGTACGACATTGTTTGCATGTGCATGGGCAAGCGCTTCGCAGGCGCCTATCAGGTAAGTGAGTACGGTTGAGCGGTCCAAATTCCCTTTGGCATTGAGAATGTCGAACAGGGTTGGCTCGTCAACGTATTCCCACACAACGTAAGGCAGTCCGTCTGCCGTCTCGCCATATTCGAGCGTCGGCACTACCGATGGATGGGACAGACGCCGCAGCTCCTCAATTTCAAGTTTCAAGCGCTTCTTGAAACCGCCGCTCCCTCCTGCCGGCGTCCTCAAGATTCTCACAACCGCCGGTGAGCCGGTCTGCTGATGGACGGCTTTATGCAGGCTGCCGACGAAGCCGCGGCTCAGCTCTTCCTTGAGGACATAATTGCCGGCGCGAATGCTGTCCAGTTCTTCACGGCCATTTGCCCGAGCCGCCTTAGCACTTTCCGGTGAAACAGGCGTTTCATCACCGGGAGCGCGTGCGGCTCGCAGTTTGATCTCGTCTTTTTGAATCTCGTCGAACGCCATATCAAGACCTCAATACGAGATGATTATTCCCAATGGACGCAAATGCGATTAGCGCCGGGGATCTCAAGCGCTAACGCGAGCGAAGATCGCTTGTTAACATGCATCACCCGGAGGGCCTGTTAAAAAGTTTCATCTCTTGTCTTCTCCTTCCGCTAGCTGCGTTGGTGATGTAACACCTCATATCTTGAGCTTCTCCCTGGGATCTCTTGTTTTCAAAACAGAGTGTTTCTAAAAATAGGTGCTTTCTTTCCTTAGCTTCTGACCTCACCTCCTTTACGTCTCCACCCTAACGCTCAAGTCTCAATCAGTTTCGCGCCTGGTTGCCTCGATTTCCGAGACAGCTTGTTTGGGCTCGCCCTGATGAAGACGAAAGCTCCAAGCCTGTATCTAAGCCATTGAACTTGTCGATCAAACGAAAAGCTCAATACTCCAAGGAGGCGGACCAATGATAAGTCTGATCTTCTTCGGCGCTCTGATTGTCCTTGCGATTGGCTTGGCGGCCAAGTATTTCCTGGACAGAAAAGAGCACGAATTGAGAATCACCTGGGGCGAATTCGGTGTCGCCTCGGCGATTCTCCTTCTCATCGTCATTCCGCTCACCGCCTGGATCGGACTGAAAATTGCCTTTCAAAACTCCGTGACCTATCACGAGTTTTGGGGCGGTTATGAAGTCGAGGCGAAGTGGATTGTAGTGAAAACGTCTCGCGATGGTGCCGGCGCCCACAAATACGACTGCGACCCTTATCAGGTCTGGGTTGTCGATCAGCCTGCTTACACCGACAAGGATGGCAACTACCATCCCGAGCAGGGTCATTACGAGACACGGTATCACCGTTGTCCTTACACGACGGAAGAATGGACGTTTGTCGTCAGGACCACGCTCGGCGACTATTACATCGCTGAAAACTGGCTGCCCACCAACCCGGAGCAGTACCGGTATCGCTCGCCCGAAGGCTACAGCCGCCGTGCGCCTTCGCATCTGCCGCGCGGCATCCCGCTTTTCTGGCAGAAGGCGAAAGAGCGCATCGACGGCAACCAGCCGGGACCAGTTACAGCTCGCCGCAACTACGAGAATTACATTCTCGCCTCTGAAAACACCATCCTGAAGAAGTACAGCCAGGACATTGCCCGCTATCAGAAAGAGGGCGTTCTGCCTGCATTGAACGCGAGCGTGGAGGAATTTTATTTCGCCGATCGCGTTTATTTCGTCGGTGTCAATCCGCCGCCTGGTGACTGGCAGCGCATGGCAAACTACTTCAACGGCGCGTTCGGCATGGATTTGCAAGGCGATCTGCATCTCGTCGTCGTCGATGCAAACAAGATCAACGACCCCGACAACTATATCGCTGCCCTTGCTGCTTACTGGCAGTCGCCTGCGTTTGGCAAGGATGCGTTCTCCAAAAATGGTCTTCTTGTCGTGCTCGGCACCGCCGACGGTCAAACCGTCAGATGGGCGCGAGCAATCACCGGCATGCCCAGAGGCAACGAACGGCTTCTCATCGACATTCGCGATCAGATGCCGGGCACAAAGCTCGATCCCGAAGTGATCTTCGGACCGCCCAGGGGCGAGCTTTATCAGGACCAGGGCAAGACCTACGTGCGGGTTGTGCACTCTTCGGGCAAGCTGGAGCAGATTGTCTGGGGCGCGGACAAATTCGAGCGCGTGCGCATGCGCGACTACCGCTACATGATTCACGAGATCGAGCCCACAGCCGGGCAGAAAGCGTGGATTTATGTGGCAATCGTCTTCTTCGGCTGCATGGCCTGGGGCATCTGCATTCGCGTAGGCACCCCGTACTACCGCGGCTACCGCGACCGTCGGCTCCGCTGATGGTGGCACCCTCAGCTCCATATCTCACACAGCGCAGCCAATGCGCTGACTCAATCTGAGAGGCAAAAACATGGACATGGAAAAGATCAAGGCGCTTCTGAAGAAGCCCAAGGTCATCATCGCTCTCGTCATCGCCGGCGTCATGCTCTATTCCGGCGTGTGGACAATCGCCACATACACGAGCATTCGCAACGAAGGGCGTGCGCAAGAGCTCGCCATGAGCGCCCACTGGAAGAACATGCAAACCCGCTACGGGCAATTTCGCATGGGTATGGCGGACAAGCTCAACATCGCGCGCGAAAAGCGGGACGCCATCAACAAAATCATCGTCGACGCCGTGAGCGGCCGCTACGATGGGGCCAACCAGTCAGGCAAAGTCAATGAGCAGGCGGTGATTTCAGCAATCGTCGAAGCTTACCCGGACTTGAAAGGGCTGGACATCTACGACCAGCTAATCAAGGACATTCAGGCCGGGCGCGAAGCATTCGCCAAGGATCAAGAGCACATGCAGGATATGGTGCGCTCATACAATGACTGGCGCAGCACCGGCAGTCTCCTCCATCCCACCTTCGTGGAGTGGGCCGGCTTCCCTTCCGACATGCTGGAGGCTCGCGTCGGAGACAGGATTTACCGCGGCGAGGCTGCTCTCGAGAAGATGTCGAACATCATCGTGGGCAAAGACACCGAGCAAATCTTCGACAGCGGCAACGACAAGCCAGTAACCACCAAGTAAGTCGCGTACCGCTGAAAGCGGTATTCGAAGCATCGGCGCAGTTTCATGCTGCCTAACAATCGGTGACGCCGAACAAGAGCGCGTCACCAAAGTCTTGTGCCGGACTCAAGCTCCGGCCACTTCGCAAGGAGATTCAGGACCATGAAAAAGTTCATCATCCTCGGTGTCATCGCCGCTGTGGTGATCGGCATCGGCATTTCGCTCATCAGCACGTACACCAGCGTGCGCAACGAGGGTCGGCATCAGGAGCTGACGCTCACCGCCAAGTACAAGGCGGTGCAGGCCAGCTATGGTCAGGACCGTCTCGCCTTCACCGACCAGCTCGGCATCGCCCGCGAGAAGCGCGACGCCATGGACAAGATCCTCACGGACGCAGTGAGCGGTCGCTACAACAAGCCGGGCTCCCCCCAGGTGGACAACGGCAAGCTCTTCTCCGCTGTCGTGGAAGCTTATCCCGACCTCAAGGGTCTGGACATCTACGACAAAATCCTCGACTTCGTGACGAAGATGAGGACGAAGTTCGCGCAGGACCAGGCTCAGATCGCTGAGATGGTCAAGAACTACAATGAGTGGCGGACGACTGGGTCGTTCCTCCACCCGTGGATCGTCAGCATGTGCGGCTTCCCTTCGGATTCGCTCGAAGTGCGCATCGGTGACAAGGTGTACCGCGGTCAGGAGGCTCTCGACAAGATGTCGCGGCCTATCGTCGGCGGCGACACCAACGACATCTTCGACGGTGGCGAGGACAAGCCCGCGCATCAGCCCGAGAAGTAACATCGCGCATGGCATGAAAGAGACCGCCGTCTCCTTCATGCGCGGGTGAGGTCTGTCTGGCACCGGGGGAGAGCGCTGGGTTGCTCTCTCCCGGATTGCCCAGAACTGCTGGTGATTGACGCCCTTCGATCACTTTTTTGGAGTCTGGTGAGTAGACCGGTCTAGTTTCAGTGGATAGAAAAAAAGAAACGCGGCGCCGCGGTAACTGCAGCACGCCCATCAGTGCTTCATATGCCAGACTACCTGGAGAAATGCCGCGTTGCGACGATGCGTGAACGATCGAGTCTGTTTTTTGCGTTATGTCATATTTGACATAGAATTTTCGTTTTTTTATGTCAAATATGACATATTTGGCCTTAAATGCGTAACACGACGCTCAAAATTATGCCTATATGGCATAACCGTTCAAAGCGGAACGGTTCTTTGCGCGAGTTGACGCAGAAAAACCCGAACAATCTCTTATCTGACAGGCAACCAATACGAATCAATCGAAGCATCTTTAGCAAAGGCAGAGAATTGGATTCATTTTGCATGCCAGAAACAATCGAACCTCGCCTTACATGCAAATAGCAAAAAGGCATGCAGCCCCTCGATAAGACATGAGGGCTGCATGCCTTTCCACTCCAAAATGTGACGGTGCAGGAAGCCATGCCGTTTTGGCACCGCCCCACCGCTGGTGCAGGAAGCCATGCCGTTTTGGTGTTTTTGGCAGAGAACCCGCCAATCAGTGCAAGAATCGATAGACGAATTCGAGTAGCAGTCCAAGCGCGAAGAAAGCCGGTGCGAAATCGAGGCGGATGAGGCCGTTGACGTTCCAGCGCGACTGGTAATAGCTCTGCTGCGATGGCGAACTGCCGAGAAGCTTGCGCAGCGAAAACATGCCGGCATATTCGAGAGCGAAAAAGAGGGGCACGTAAATGAGCCCGCGGACAAACCACGGCAGAGCGAACAAATACGGAGCGAGGACAGCAAAGAAAATGGGCGTCAGCGCGTAAAGCGGCATGTACCAGATGGAGCTGTAGCCCATGAGGTGCTTCTTCGAATCTTTTGCGATGTCCATCAAGGCGGTGAAGACGACTTCGATTCCCAGTCCCAGGACAGCAAATAAGAGCATCTCAATCAAGAGCTTTGCGGTGATGAATTCTGACATGACGTCTCCTGTCTCATTTGCGCATGAGCATGAGCGACAGACTGGCAGCGATGAGAAAACAGGATTAGCGGGTGCTGTGACCTGAAGTTCAATACGGGGAGTTCTTGTTCCAGACTAAACAGTCGGAACCGCCGGTGTTTTCATCTCCAGTTTAAAGTTTGAACAGATTTGCCGGCACTACCGGCGCATCGCGCGAAGTCAAGAGTGCGCGGCTAGCAAAATGGTAATTAGCTCTGACAGATGCACATTGGATTGAACCAGCGGAGGAAAATTGGCCTGGACTTCTGCCACATCAACATGACTGAATATGGATGCCTGTGGGGTTCCCCCCATTTGGTAGACAGCGGTCTAGGGCCGAGCCGCTCTAGGCCGCTTTCTTACCTTTAAGGCCTTTTTCCTCCGGTGTAAGGAACCCTAACGCTGAATGAATACGTTTTTTGTTGTAGAAGATCGCAAT
>DATNRC010000151.1:0-3592 GCA_036703705.1 Candidatus Obscuribacterales bacterium | reverse complement strand
GTGCTTCCATATGCCCTGAACCCCAGCCCGCCGAGAGGCTAGCTCTGCCGTAAGCGGCGGCAGTCGTTTTCGCCTTTGCCGGCGTGGATGAGTCCTCCAGATTGAGCCAGGAAATAGCCCGATGCCACCAGGACAAGCCTCAGTCTTCGAATTGAACCTACTTCATTAACTGCGACGACCTGGCTGTATGCTATCTGGGCGACACCGCGGACACATGTCGTAGACCCCACCCTGCATAGACCAGCTCCCTCCACCTGTTATCCACCTTATATGCGAACCGTCGGCGCCCGGGGCTCATCTTGGAGCACCTTGATTGCCGGCCGGATTAAATGCGCGCGCCCGGCCGCTTTCGTGCGCCAAGCCGGCCGTTTTCCTGCGCCAAGCCGGCCGTTTTCGATGCGCGTATGCAGCTATGAGCCAGATTCCAGAACAATCCTGGAAGCAGGCGTATGAGGCTTTCCCGCAATTCAAGCAAGCTGGGTTGTCCGAAAAGCAAGCAACGGAACTGATGCAAGCAATCGTTAGGAACGAGCTTTACAACTACGATGCTGCCGACAAATCAGCTGACGACGATGTAAGAGCAGGACGCACACCCCTTATCGCAAAAGCCCATCTGAAGAAAGAGGAAGACATTACGCTTGGCATTGAACAGCTCTCAACCAAAGGCGTGAAAGACCGAGAAGCCGAATACCCTAAGCAAGTGAACTTCAAGGGGCACGAGGAGCAGGCGCTTTTAGATCCAGCCAATGCACCTACACTCGTAGCTGCAACGCTTGCGCACAACATCGAAATGTACCGTAGGCACCATGTCCCAATCACTGAAGAGAGCTTAGCTTATAGCTACAACCCCTCTGATAAGCGCCGGATTCTTCCGACCAGCTCGGACGTGAATAGCTCACAACATGTAGCCAACGTGATGCACCAACTGGCAATCATTCGCCACGAGGTCGAAGCACGGCCCGACGAAAGATAAGCTATTTCGCGAGTTTTCGGACCAATCGATAACAGCCATAACCCGATATGCCGAGCGCCCCACCCGCCACTCCAAAAGCCAAACCTGTTATTGCAGCAGCATAATAAAAATCGCTGTCTGGTTCAGGAGTTCCATGGTCTCGCAGATAGCGGCCCGCGTCTTTTTCGATTAGCCACCAGCCCAGGCCCGCACCACAAGCGAAGAAAATAAAAAACGGAATAAAGACTGAGAGAAGCCAGCCCCGATTGCGAGACCAAAATGAAGCAGATTCTGTGCTGATCTCATTCTTCGACATTGAACGCTTCCGCCTGCGCCTTTAGCCCTTTCTCCCGAGTGAAGATGTAATACAGCAGCGCGCCTATCAGCCCGGCGATTAGGCCACCACCAATAAACCAGAAAGCAAATTGATAGAGTTGCTCTCCCGGTGGGACCGGTGTTGGCTGCACAAGATGTGACCACCGTTGAATATCTTGCTGCCCTTGTAAATACGCGACGTGTTCAATCCACGCACCAAAACAAACGAATGGCAAGAAGAAGCTGACCGCCAGCCCGATCCACCGTTTTTTTGACTTCGGTGTTTTCGACTCAACCACGTTAGTAGTTCTCAGCATTGAACGCTTCCGCCTGCGCCTTCAACCATTTGTCTTCCGCTTGCATAACTTCTGCCAGGAGCTTGGCGCGTGTCGTTCCGGTCTTCGTGAATGCCTGGCGCAAAGGGCCGGTGAGTCCTTCCTGCGTCATCTCGCGGTGGAAGGCTTGCAATGACTTCGTTTTGCCACTTTCGGGGCTCCTCGATTTCCGCGCGAACATTTCTCAAAATCTGTTGCAGCTCAAGCGCTGAGACCGCCGTAGGGATCTCTTGAATCCGGGCTATAGCGTCTCCGATCTGCCGGGAGCACATAGCAAAGACATCATCCGAATCTGACACTATTTCAGCGGCGGCCTTGTAGTCCTTCATCTCACGAATGAGCATGGCTACAAGCCCGCGC
Organism: Candidatus Obscuribacterales bacterium; assembly: GCA_036703705.1. GTDB lineage: Bacteria > Cyanobacteriota > Vampirovibrionia > Obscuribacterales > Obscuribacteraceae > DATNRC01. The sequence goes on along the minus strand of DATNRC010000151.1, from coordinate 1,630 downwards.
GATGCCCAGCGCTCATCTTCCTTGGTTTGTTCTGCCATTAGCCATTTCCTCCAGTTACTTCGCTTGTGCCAATAGTGGCAACTTCGCGGCTATCTCGTCCCAGGGCACCACAAAGCGCCTGTCTTTTGTCTCTTCAATCAAGCCAACATGCACCAGATCAGAAACATCGGTGTAGACGTTCTTGTAGTCCCGTTCTAGTGCCATTGCCAGTTTCCGTATGTTCACAGGACCAATTTCCCGCAGTTTCTGCAGCAGCTCAACGCGGCGAGGGGACAGGTACTTGAAGAGTGTTGCCATGTCTGCGAAGAACAAGCGATCAATGGGTTCCTCAGGAGGAAGCCCTTCCTCTGCTCGTTCCCAGGCTTGAATAGCATCTTCGGCAGCGTCACGGCCGCTTTGTACGCCAACCAAAATTTGTCTCTTCTTGGTCATAACTCGCCTTTTTTCGCCCTTTCGACATCGGCTAGGAAGTCTTCCATCAACTGCCTCAATGTCGTGAATTGATACGGTTCCTCTTTGTCGCGTATGTGCTTGTGGTCCCCTTTGCCCTTTTCATTGTCGTATCTCACCAGGCAGGTTCCATCAGCTAGTCCGAAGTAGAGCCGGCATTTTAGCCCGTGCGGCTGGTCCTTCGTTTTCTCAGGCAATCGCCAAATGACGATTTGCTGGATTGGAACCGCCTTCATTATGGCAATAATACCATGATTATGGTTAACACGCCATAATGGTGTGCTAATCCCTCACCTGTTGAGGCTAAGCCCTACTCGGATCGTCTCAACAACATTGGCAAGTGCGTAACTAGAATCTTGCGTACTCGCTCCCAGAGCGCCTTGATTTGATCTTGTGACACAATACCTGTCGTATAAGCGATTCTCTTGAGACAACGGCCATGAGCATGAATGGTTCCTACCTGCGCTTGAGCAAGGCGGACTGTGAGAAAGTCATGTCTGACGACGGATTTGTCGATGAGCTCATCGATAATGGTGGTCGGCGCGACGCACTGGATATTCACAAGAGCTGGCAAGCCATCCATTTTGTCCTGACCGGCGATCCCTGGGGAGGCGACCCGCCTCTTGCTAACGTTGTTTTAGGCGGACAGGAAGTGGGCGAGGATCTAGGCTACGGGCCGGCGCGCCTCCTTAAGCCCGACGAAGTAACCGCAGTGTCCAGGGAGCTAGAAAGTATTGACGACAAGAAGTTTTCTGAAATGTACCGCAACGTTAACTTCTCTGGAGCCGATGTTTACGCCTATTCATCCGAAACGCAGGGCGACAAGGTACTCGGCGAATTGCTGCACTACTTTCGGGCAATCAGGACTTTTTTCAAGAACGCCGCCGCCAAAGGAGATGGAATGCTGCTTTACTTGATATAAGCCGCATGGCCCTTACCTGTCCGCGGGCAGTGTCGCGGCCGCTCTGGGATTAATCGTGAAGGAGTTGACCAGCGTTGCTTGCTGTTAGATTGGCGCTTGAGCTCCCATAAAAAAATTGCCGAGGAATAAATGGAGGGGACCCGCGAAGCGGTGGGGAGGCAGCCGTTTATGCCGCAGGCTACCTTATGGTTCTGGTCTGCACGCGATAGCGTGCGCCAGCGATTGACCCCGGAGCTAAAATCGGAGAGAGCGGCGGCG
>DATNRC010000150.1:0-15413 GCA_036703705.1 Candidatus Obscuribacterales bacterium | reverse complement strand
CAGCCCGCCCTGCAACCCCCTCAGCCGCCGCAACCGCCGCCGCCTCCGCCGCGGCCGGTCGAGCCGCCACCGCCGCCGCCACAGCCGGAGCCGCAACCGCAGGCCATTCCGCGTCCGGCGCCGACCACTCCCGGTTTCGTTTCCTCGGGTGCCGGCAGCTACGGCAGCGGAGTGCGCGCACAAGTTTTCGAGGTTATCGTCCGCCAGGCTTTAGCGGGCGCGCCATGGAGAGAAATCTGCGCCGGACCGATGCAGGTCAACAACATTACGCCCGATGAAGTCGAGCAGGAAGTGAAACGCCGTCAGGCGCTTTTGAAAAAGTAAGCAAAGAACGATTATTTTTTGGGCGGCTCGGGCGCGGGTGTATTCGGCGCAGGCTTTGGCGGAGCCGGCGGCGGCGGATTCTGCCTGGCGGCGCGGATGGCTCTGACGCGCTCAATTTCGTGATATTCGTGGATGATCTTCTCCAGATTGCCCATCAAGTGAAGAACGATGTTGGAGGGCAGGCTGCTGAACATTTCAGTCATCGTATAAAGGACCAGTCCAAGTACTGCCATCGTGCAGATAATCATCACGCTGCGCGTAAACCTGCCTTGTTCATCAATCTTTTTTGCTATTTGCGCCAGATCGATTTCGCCTTTGCCTTTATCAGCCATATATCCTCGCTTGTAAACTCACCGGGCCCGAATTCAAATTTGCAAAAGACTACCTTGGACGGATTCGTGTCTCACGCGACGTGCTGCGGAAGATTGACGGTCGTGATTATACCCTCTTGATTTGTAGGCGAAAGTTTTCGGCGTCATATGAGGTAATGCTACGCCAGTCCTTTGTGGCGATTTCCCCCGCCATGTCCTCGCTATGTAATTTTTCCCCCGAAAGCACGGTCAGTACCATGCGCTCGCCGCTCACAGCTGTTTACCCACCTGAGATATGGCATTAAAAAGCGGCTGTTCATCCGCATCACGCACGGTGCGAAAGTCGATGAGCAGCCGGTCGTCCCTGACTACACCTATGACAGGCGGCTCAGCCAGTCGCAAAATTTGCGCCAATTGTGAGACGGACAAGCCCGAATCGGCCGCCGGACGTATCTCAAGAGCCCAGCTCGACAGAGTCTGCCCTGGTATGGTGCCTCCTCCCAGCGCTGATTCGGTGGCAGCGCAAGCAAAGATCAATTTGCCCTCCTTACCGCCGAGCGTGCTGAGGAAGTGCTCTACGCGTCTTTTGAGCGCGGACTCTTTGCTGCTGGCCATCATCAACGCTGGAATGTTCTCCTCGCCGTTTGGGGCCAGATAAAGGGCCATCACTTGCTCTAAATAAGCAATGGTGAGTTTGTCGGCTCGCAACGCCCTATATATCGGATGGCTCCGGAGAGTCTCTATAAGCGCTTTCTTGCCCGCTACAACGCCGGCTTGCGGACCGCCCATCAGTTTATCGCCTGAAAACATCACGGCATCGACACCGTCTTTGATGGCCGTGGCAATAGTCGGCTCGGGAGGAAGCCCGAGGCTTTCGAAATCCACCATCGCGCCGGAGCCCAGATCCATAAGCACAGGCACGCCAGACTCGCTGCCGAGTTTGGCAAGCTCAAAAGTCGCCGTCTCTTCAGTGAAGCCCGTGATGGCGAAGTTGGAGCGATGGCATTTGAGCAAAAAGCCTGTATTCTTGCCGATTGCTCTTTTGTAGTCACTCAATCGCGTGCGATTGGTCGTCCCCACTTCCTTGAGGATGCCTCCTGCCGATTCAATCACGTCCGGCAGCCTGAAACTGCCGCCAATTTCGATTAGATCACCCCGGGAGACAATCACTTCCTTGCCGCGAGAAAGCGCTGCTACCGCCAGCATCACCGACGAAGCATTATTGTTTACAACCACCGCCTTCTCGCAGCCCGTCAAAAGCCGGGCAAGCTCGTCGATTCGCTGCAGCCGTTCGCCGCGTTTCCCTGATGGCAAGTCGATCTCCAGGTTGCAGTAGGACTCTGAGAGCTGAGCCAAATAGTGCGCTACTGCTTCCGGCAACGGCGCTCGCCCCAGATTGGTATTGAGCACCACGCCCGTGCCGTTGATTACCGGACGTATATGCGGGCGCAAAAGCTCGCCCACTTTCGTCTCGATGCGCTGGGCAATGGCATCCTCGTTCAGCTCGTCACGGGCAGCTAAGGGCTCAGGTGCATCTTCTTTCGCCGATCGCAATTTGGCTCTCAACTGAGAAAGCTCATCACGAGCCAGCTTTACTAGAATCGGTCGGCGAACTCGCGCCTTAAGAGCGACCAGGACCGGGTGATTGAGGAGCTTCTCCACCTGGGGAATTTTAGATGCATCAACGGGCATAAAACCACTTGTCAGAAAGGAAGGAAACACACACAATTAGAATATGTAGTATGTAGCATGAATCGAGTGGAAGATTCATCAACTCGCCGCGCATTAAGGAGACGGATGTGGGTAAGACTCTCAGAACCAAGCAACTCTACCAGGATAGGGATTGGCTTTATCAGAAGTACGTAAAGGAAAAACTGAGCACGGTTGAAATTGCCCGCATCTACCGCGAGCAGGAGAACAAATGGTGCGATCCTAACACCATTTCGCGCTGGCTGAAAAAGCACAATATATCTATGCGCACTCTTGCGGAGGCACAACAAAATCGTCATGCCGTAGTGACGCCGGTGGTGAAGCGCGCGCGCGGTGGCTAGGGTCCTGTTTGGCCTCGATATGTGCTTGTCTCAAAGCTCACGCGCTCTTGCCGGCAGACGCCGCACGGACGAATTTGCCTTGCAAAATGAGGTTCACCGTCTTGCCAAAGCCCAAGAGGAAGTATGTCATAAGCGCATAAATTTTCAGGATTTTTATGCTCCAGGAACATATTTCGGCAGCAAAGACGCGTTTAAGGACTGAGAATTATGTTTCTATGACATAAAGCCTGATTGGTGACGGAACAGGTGCCTGCAAACGTAAAGGTCGTTCGTTCGAAACGGTGCGGGATTCGCAAAGAGCAAAGAGCAAAGACTAAAGCGCAAAGCGTAAAGATCAAAGAGCAAAGCGTAAAGAGCAAAGCGTAAAGAGCAAAGAGCGGCATCATCGATGACTTTATTGTGCAAAGCCACCTACCGAAAGCCACGAGCCGCCGATCATCATGGCGCATAGGAGGTAGAGGATTACTTCTCGTCCGCCGGCAAGATAGAAAGCGCAGTAAGCAAAGAAGCTGAAGGCCGGCCGCCAGAATCGTGGATCTTCGTCGCGAATGGCATGCGCAGCAAGGCAGATTGCCAGAGATATCGGACAGCCAAAAAAGAAAACATCGAAAAGCATTTTGTTATGGTTTTAGTTAAAATCCCCAGCTTTGAAATAACCACTCGCAGGCGAAATTGTCCATGGTGCTTTTACCACGATGACTGATTTATCAAAGAATGCCGGCAACGAGGAGTTTGTGTACGGGCGCAATGCAGTGCTTGCTTTTCTCGAACAAAGCGAGCGGGAGGGCGAAGGCGCCGGCGGCAGGCAGCGAATCAACAAAGTGCTCATAGCAGATGGTCTGGAGCCGGACAAGCGGCTGGATCGCATTCGAAAGTTGGCTCAAACTGCCCGCCTTCCCGTTATGTCCTGCGATCGCCGAAAACTCGATCAGATGCTGGGCAGAGATTCCCGCCATCAGGGTGTGGCGCTCATGCTGAGCGCCACTGAGCTTGTGGAGCTGTCTGACTTTCTGGCCGACCTTTTAAAGGGAGACGAGCCTTTGAAAGACAATCCGGTCGTCGTGATTGCTGATGGCATAGAAGATCCACACAATCTGGGGGCCATGATTCGTGTTGCTGAGGCGGCAGGAGCGCGTGCCCTGCTCGTTCCCCCCAGGCGTTCGGCGCAGGTGACAGGAACCGTCTCCAAAGTGAGCGCCGGCGCCCTTGCTGCTTTGCCCATCGTAAGGATTCACAATCTTGTTCGAGCGCTGGAAGAACTGAAAGAAGCGGGTTTCTGGATCGTCGGACTGGATGTGAGAGGCCAACAAAGCTGTTTTGAGGCGGACTTGATGCGCCCTCTTGCGCTCGTGGTCGGCAGCGAGCAAAAAGGCATGAGCCGGCTGGTGGCGGAGAATTGCGATTTCCATGTCAAGATTCCGATGCTCGGCAAAACACAATCTCTCAATGCTTCCGTTGCTCTCGGTGTGGTTCTTTTTGAGGTTGTCAGACAGAAGCTGGCAGCTAAAAGGCGATGAGCACTCGCTTTTGAGGGTGATTTGTTCAAAAAACGCAACATTAACAAAATTCTAGTCCGCCCGCTTTTTGCTTGTGACAGATTCTTGAGCCATATTTGACAGGATTAAAGCTATGCTTGTAGAATCACCCTTCGCGCTTGCATCCCGTCGCCGGTGTAGCTCAACGGTAGAGCAATGGTTTTGTAAACCATAGGTTGCGGGTTCGAATCCCATCACCGGCTTATTTTGGGCGGATGTCCGAGTGGCTAAAGGAGACGGGCTGTAAACTCGTTGGCGCAAGCCTACGCTGGTTCGAATCCAGCTCCGCCCAAATTCCACATATGAGAGGGGAATGGGTCGAAGCAAGCGCGATAACCCTTCGCGGGGTGGACAAACCAAGATGTCGGTCACAGCTTGAGGGCTGCGAGCGGCTTGGTGGTGGAGGTTGGGTCGCATGCAATCTTGGCATAATAAGCCGATCCAGGGCGATAATTAGCCGCTACAATAAAGCGCGTTGCCCATGTAGCACAGCGGTAGTGCACCCCCTTGGTAAGGGGGAGGTCACGAGTTCGATTCTCGTCATGGGCTCCATTTACCAGAGCGCTCTTATGTGGCATCGACTGACAATCAGCGCATCTGTCGGCAACGATAACGCTACGGGAAAACAAATCACAACACAGTAAGGAGAGTTGAAAGGATGGCCCGCCAAAAGTTTGAAAGAACCAAACCTAACGTGAACGTTGGCACGATCGGGCACGTTGACCACGGCAAGACCACGCTTACGGCTGCAATCACACTTGCGCTGTCCAAGCAAGGAAAAGCCAAGTTCAAGAAATATGACGAAATCGATGCCGCTCCAGAGGAAAAGGCGCGCGGTATCACAATCAATACCGCTCACGTCGAATACGAAACCGAAAACCGTCACTACAGCCACGTCGACTGCCCCGGGCACGCCGACTACATAAAGAACATGATTACCGGCGCCGCGCAGATGGATGGCGCTATTCTCGTCATTTCGGCTTCGGACGGTCCCATGCCCCAGACTCGCGAACACATTCTGCTCGCCCGTCAGGTCGGCGTTCCTTACATCGTCGTTTATCTCAACAAATGCGACATGGTGGACGATCCCGAACTGATCGAGCTCGTCGAGCTGGAAGCTCGCGACCTGCTCAAGAAGTATCAATTCCCTGGCGACGAAATCCCCTTCATCAAAGGCAGCGCTCTCAAAGCGTTGGAAGGCGATCCGGAGCAGGAAAAGGTGCTGTTTGAGCTGATGAAGGCAGTGGACACCTACATCCCCACCCCGACCCGCGAAGTGGACAAGCCCTTCTTGCTTGCAGTTGAAGACGTCTTCTCCATCACCGGTCGCGGTACCGTCGCCACCGGCAGAATCGAGCGCGGCAAAATCAAGGTTGGCGATGAAGTGGAAATCGTCGGTCTTGCCGAAACCAGAAAGACGGTCGTCACCGGCGTCGAAATGTATCAGAAGACCCTCGACGAAGGTATCGCAGGCGACAACGTGGGCGTTTTGCTCCGCGGTATCGACAAGAACATGATCGAGCGTGGTCAGGTCATTGCCAAGCCTGGTTCGATCAAGCCTCACACCAAATTCAACGCTGAAGTCTACGTTCTGAGCAAAGAAGAAGGCGGACGTCACACTCCGTTCTTCCCCGGCTACAGACCGCAGTTCTACATCCGCACGACCGACGTCACCGGCTCCATCAAGCTCCCCGAAGGAGTGGAAATGGTCATGCCCGGAGACAATGTGTCCATGGAAGTCGAGCTCATTCAACCTGTTGCTGTCGAGCAAGGAATGAGATTCGCCATCCGCGAAGGCGGACGCACCGTGGGCGCAGGCGTCGTCGCTACCATCATCGAGTAAGCGATAAGACGGACGGACGTACGTTAAGGCAATTGAGGCTGCGATGGCTGTTTCGTCGCAGCCTTTTTATTGTCTTGCATCGCCCCGATTCAGTCGTCCGGTGGTTAGTCTGTACGCGCCATGCTGTGCGATGTAACGCTATATCGTTTCGCGCTCAAAAGACTACAAACTGAAAACGCTGATTGCTCGAGCCTTGCAGAATATGATTGCGGTTGTCCCCTGTAACGTTGCTGCATTACATGATCGAGGGCATGGACTGTCATCGGTCCCATCTCCTTTGAGTGCACGTACACCTTCGGTGCAGCTGGCGTCCGTCTTGCAGCAGTAGCACGGAAAGAGTCAAGCATCGCGATGGCCAGGGTGCCGACCACTGCACCCTGGCTTCACGATCCCCTGATGAAAGCTCTGCCGCCTTGCTCCGGCATTCTTGCGCCGCACTATTTCTGGTGGCGTCTCCCGCTGGGCTGCACGTTTCGTTTCCCAGTCCGCGATGGCATCTTAGCAACCCGCGCCGGCCGCGTAAATGTCGCGATGTGCACAATCGGCATTGAATTGCACAGTCGAAGCTCGCACCGGGAATCACGACTCCACTGCGGAGCGACATCAAGACTGTTGCTGCTGCGCCTGATTCCCCGCTCTCCGCAGCGCCGGTTTCTTGGTTTGCCCGTGCCTAATTCAACAGTTCATTAAGGGTAAGCGTGCACCAGATTGTGCGCCATTAGTTGTGGTGGCGGGTGGTTGGCGTGCCTACAATTCCTGTGCGCACCGTGAAAATGGTGAGCTATTCCGGCAGGCTTCAGCTAGAGACAGCACATCCATGAACTTCGAGAGAGCAGAGACAAATCTGGAGTTGCGGACCAATGATGCGTCCAATGTTATGTTCAGCGAAGTGCATGATTCATTGAAGACGGATGCGGACGCTCGCGACGCATGCATTAGATTCCGTCCTCCTGCCGGATGCACTTCCCCAGTGGACGGACAGTTTGTCTTTGACGATCCTTATCAGCCTGGCAAGGGTCGCTTAGACCTTGCATCGGTGGCGGCGGGTGAGTCGGTTGAGATTGGACGAGATCTTGCGTTGCGCGGCAGCGAAGACAATGAGAACGCATCATATAGCTACACCATTAATGCTGGACACAGCGGTCCTTTCAGACTCGATTTGGCAGCGTCCAGCCCGGACACGGACTGGGGCTGGGCTGGCGCAGAGTGTGGTGTGCTTAGCGTGTTTGTGGATGGCGCATATACTGCCGACGTCGTTCTCTGGAAGGGCAGCGAGACGAGCAATTATTCGGTTGCGCTGGGCGAATTATCGAGAGGCGAGCATGAGATTACTTTGCAGTACAACGACGCTAAATCGCCATTTTCCGCCTATGGCGCAGACATTGCCATCGCTGCAATTAGTTCTGTGTCCTTCGCCTCTAAGGAAGACGCATGGGCCGAGCGCTACGCGCCGATTCTCTACGGACGCAACGGCTTGGAAAACAATCATACCGATACGCCCTTGGGCATGTATCACGAAATCAAGCAAATGCCTGACGGAACCACGGTGATCGAGTATGGTGTCGTGTTTACTCATGAAGATGACGGCAGCGCACGCAATGGACCGCTGCAGCAAGCGCGATGGGGAAGAATGTCCGACATGGAAACCATCTACAGCGTCACGCTTGATAGTCATGGAAATCTGCTCCACTCTGAATATCAAGGACCAGGACATGCCTGGCCGTCATTCAAAGGTGAAACCGAGGGCGATCACGCCATTCTCTATACCGCGACGGGAAACAATATGGTCACTGACGGCAGTCGCCACAGCGACAGAATCCCTGTTGATGGCGGCCAGTCCTTGCGTTTCAGGCTCACTCTCGACCATGAATTGCCGCAAGATCTTCCCCGAGAAGAGCTCATGCGTCTCAATTCAGCCTGGTTCGAAGTTCAAACCAAAGAGCTGTACAGGGAAGGGAGAATCGATCAAGATGGCTCGCAAGATGGCTCGATTGCAAAACCCGATGATTCTATCGTGACGGCTATTGCCTCTCAATTCGAGGAAGTCGGGCTTGCCGATCCTCGAGAATATTTGTACGTCCAGCTGAAGACGGAAATTTCCGATCAACAAACTGTTGTTGTACGAGTGACGCTGGAAGACGGTCGAACCTACGATCAGGTTCTCGGGCGTGATGGCATAAGCATCGAACGTGATGGCGCGGACGACAACAATAAAATCTGGATGCAAACTGCTGTATTGCTGCCCTCTGACGTTGACCACAGCGATGTCGCATCTGTTGAGGCGTGGAGCGACGGAGCGACAAATCCGGTTTTTGGCCACATCTATATGTTGGACAGAGATTTTCAACCGCAGGAAGTCGAAGACTGAAAACAATATGTAAATGCGTTTGCTTGACATATGAGAGATTTTCTTCTCCTGCGTTGTGCCTGATGCACGAAGAATGCCAGTCACGGCATTTTTGTAACTTAGCAGCTTAAGTTAGTCGCAATCCTTGTTGAGCGGCATCCTGAGCTGCATTCAACTTTTTTGAGCAAGTCGTTTCGCGATACCATCTGGCGGCTTAAAAGCGCGCCTTCAGTCGCACACTGTCAAATTGCACAGAGTCGAATTCAGATCTGGACACGCACTCATACGCAATATCGCGTTGTTCAAGAGCCCTGCCGTGCATAGGATGCTGTGTGGAACCCACAGCCTGCACTTAGCGAATTTGGTAAGGAGTTATTACTATGGTCACATTCAAACCCGAGCAAGCCGCCGCCGTCGAGAGAGCCGTAGACGGTATGGAAGGACGTGAACGCCAAGGCAATGGTGACAGAAGCTATCTCGTCAGTTCAAATGCGCCTGCTGTTGTAGAGGCATTAGATGGGCTGATGGCGTCTGACAGCGCTGATCGCAATCAGATGGTGAAAGACGCCACTCAAGTCATGATCGATCGAGGTGAGTTGTCGGAAATCTTCCTTGTCATTCCACAGAGCGAGAAACTCCGTGATATTGCCTCTCTCGGAGATGACGGCAAACTTGATTCAGACGGCGACAACAATGCCAAATTCGACGCCGACAAAGAGAAGGAATGGGCTGCTCTTAAGAGCGCAGCCAACAATGGTTATTACGAGTACTATGATGAAAAGACCAAACAAACTGTACGTGTCGATCTTTCCGTGGCGGAGCAGATAGCTGCTCAGGCTCTTGTCAGCACTTACACAGAACTGCAAGGCGGCGACAAAACCATCAGCATTGATGAAGACATCACGAATTTTGCCTCCGGCAAATCCAACTTCCAGGACAAATTCTCCGAAGAGCATATGGGCAGCTTAGACATGGCCGCCGTATTTGGCGGAGACCCGACGACGGGCTCTTACGATGTCGAGAAATGGAAAGCGATATTTGGAAGCGATGCCGAAATTTCAAAGGAAGTCATAGAGAAGAAGCTGTACGATCGAGAAGCTAATCTGACCCCTGAGCAGAAAAGAGCGCTGGAGCACATGCTGGCAGATTTCGGCACGATTGCCGGCATGACAGGCGATCCCAGCTTGCTCGGACTCGACGATATATGGGCATATGCTGCTAAGAACGGCGTCAGCTTCAAAGATGACCAGGCTGAAATAAAGGCGCGTTCCGAGCGCCTGGCTCCTTATGACACGGCGCTTGCTGAGAGCGAAGACGGAAGCGGTGCAGCAGGCGATGATGCTGATTCGGAAAACCAGGGCAATGGAGGCGACAACGGCGACGAGAGCGATCCGGAAAACCAGGGTGACGAAGGTGACGATGGTGACAAAGACGACGGTGCCTCAAATGAGTCCGAGGACAGACAACGCAGAGATGAGTTGCTTAAGGGGCTCTTGAAAAACGATGACGGCGAACCCGATGCCTTTGCTCTTGCTGACACCAACAATGATGGCAAAGTCTCGGAAGCCGAAGCAAAGGCATTGCTTGAAGATGACCAGGCGATGGAGCAGTTCGACGAAAGACAAAGAAACGCAGTCACAGACCTCTATGTGCATTTTGATGACCTGGACAGCGATCAGAATGGCGTTGTTACGGTGGAGGAGCTTAAGAAGGGTTCGTCTTTCGAAGATCTGACAGAAGAGGAATTGCGCGAAAAGGTTCAAGAGCTGTTCGAGCCTGTGACAGAGAAAGAGCGAGAGCAATTGCTGAAGGATCTGTTCACGAATGCGCCTGATGCGGAAAACGATCTGTACGGCGCCCTGACCAGCGGCAACGAAGAGGGTGAGGAAGGCTTTGACAGGAACGACATTGCCAGAGTGCGTGAGGCGTACGCCACCGTATACGGTGAAGATTCGAAAGAATACAAGAAAATGAACGAACGGCTTACTCGTGTCGAAGAGAATTTTGATTCTCTCGACCGGGACGGTGATGGTCATCTTTCAGAAGAAGAACTGCTCGGAGACGAAGAGCGCTCCATCAAAGAGATTCGCGAAGAGATGAATCCCGATCCCAAAGAGCTTGCTGAATTGATTGAGGACAACTATGGCTTCGTCTCCGAATGGTTTGGAGGGCAGCAAAATGTCAGCAGGCGAGAGCTGGAAAACAAACTTGACGGCATGAGCGAGGATGATCCGCGCAGAGACTTGCTCGAATACGCGCTCAAACATTATGACGCACTTGCCGGGCAGGACGGAGAAGCCGGCATCACTTTTGAAGAGATGATGGATTTCGCAGGAGTGGATCAGGAAGAGCTCGATGAGCAGTTGGCTGAAAGTGCTGAAGAGGCAGAAGCGATGGTCGGACCGCTCCTCGCCAATGACGCTGAGCTTCTGGAGAGAGTTTCGGGCGGCGAGCCGCTCACCAAGGACATGCTCTGGGAGTATCTCAGCGATGCGGAAAAGCTCGGGAATCTTACTCCCCTAGAGTTTGAAGCTCTAATGGATCTCTACGATAACTTCGATCAGGCGGCCGCTTTCAGCGAAGACGGCGAGACTGTTGATGAAGCTGCTGTGAGGGCATATGCGCGCACCCAGGGGGTGTCAGAGAAGACTCTCGATGACATCGACGAGAATGGCTATCAGCCTGAAGATCCGGAGAATCCCGACGGTGAAGGAAAGGGACAGGATCCGGGTCAGGGTGATGGAAGCAACGGCGGCTCAGGTGTTACTTACACCAGTCCGGTAGTTCAGCCGCATCCCTATGCCCTTGTCGAGGCCTCGTTGATAGCTCGTGGACTGCCGGCAGACTACAACTCTGTGTTCAGCGAGATGAACAGGATTGCACAAATTAATGGTGGGGTAATCATTCCCGACGCTGACGGAGATGGAGTGATTACGCAGCAGGATGTCACCAACATGGCCAACAACAATCCAGAGCTTTTCAATCAATGGCTCGAATGGTGGACCCAATACATGAATGGTGCTCCCATGCCTGTTTAAGGGCATAGCTATCCAGAATCATCAGACTCCGTGCAAGCCAGAGCTTGTACGGAGCTGTCTATTTGAAGCATGGGGTGGTATTGAATACGATTCCACCGGCAGGGAGAGCTCAGCGCCCCTGGAACCCACCTTCATTGGAGCGCAGTCCCCAGTAAGGATTGCCCAGACCTATTGGGTGGCGTCCGGCATCATAGGCTGCCTGATCATAACCGGTGAAGTAGCGACCACGATGCCTGCCGATTCGATCTCCCATGTATCTTGCGTCGTTCTTCTGCCGCACCAAGTCGTAGTAGCGATCCATTTCGTCTCTATAGCTTCCTTGATCGGCTCGCATTAAGGCTCTATCCGCGTTGATCTGGTAGCGGTCTTGTTGCACGGCGGATTGTTGGGCGGCAAGATTTTGCTGAGCAGTCTGGATGTTCGCCTCTGCTTGAGCTTTCATATCCATTTCTTTTTGCAGTAGAGTTTTCAGGACGTAAAACTGATTGCCTGGCGTATTGAGAAGTTTTGCCAGTGTGGTCTTGGATTTGATTCCTGCTTCAAGCGCATTGAGTTTGCTTTGAGTGTCCTGAATCTGGGCATCGTTTTGCTGAATCCACTGCTCTGTCGATTGAAGATACTCTTGCGTGCTTTCCTGAGCGCGCTGGATTTTTGCTTCGTCTCGTCGCAGGCGAGACTGATCGCCTCGCACGGTACTTCCGTCGTCGCGGATCTTTTCACCGAGAGGCACTTGCGCAAGCGCACAGGAAATGCTTGCGGATAGTGCAAGCGCAGCACTGGACACCATCACAAGCTTTTGCTTTTTCACCAAAACATTTAACGGCATGGTCCATCCTCCAGGTCCGTGGAAGTTTATACCCGGGCTAAAAGGATCGGAAACCCCCGAAACAATGTAATGCTGACGCGCAATCGGACGAGATTCTTAATGTTCGGTAAGGTTTATCTTCGTGCCGTTCTGCTCGATTTTCTGCGCCACTTCGGACAACAGCCTGTCAGTCTCTTTTACGGCTGCGCTGTCTGCGCCTGAGGTTTCCGTAAGCAGAGCCTTTGCTTCTTTCAGATATTCTTGAGCTCGCTCAAAGTGGTGCTCCGCAGCGTAAATCTTACCCAAATGCGTGTCCGCGATTGCCACCTGACTTTTGACGTCTTTGTCGCTTGATCCTTTTCCAATGTCACGTGCCCTCTTGTATAGCTGCTTCGCCTGGAAGTGATGAGTGTTGACGCCTTTGCTTTTTTCACTGTCTTTCCAGTGCAACTCGCCGAGCTTGTTGACGGAGGAAATCAAGGCGCCCGTTTCATCAGCAGCAGGCTGTCCCTGCACTTCGGCGTCGGTTATATCCACAATGTGGATTGGTGTTGGATCTCCTGCGCTGCGCTGCCTCAGCCGAACAGCTTGATCGTAGAGGCGCAGCGCAAGCTCCGTCTTCTTCTCGCTGGTGAACTTAGCGGCAAGCTTTTCCGAGGCGACTTCGAGCGCAGCCATCGCATCATGGTCTTGGCTCAAGCCTCCGCCCTGTGCGGTCGAGCTTACAACACGGTAAATATCTTCTGGAAACAAGCTGGCCAGATCACGCAACATTGTCTTGTTGTTCGCCGTTCTGTAGATCGCCCAGATGGCACCATCGCGACTCATATCCGGGTTGCGAGAGGCGCCCGGATTCTTGGAATTTTGCTGGTCTGCCTTAACGCTCAAGTGCGGCAACATTTTTGCAATTGCTTCAATACGATTCAGCTCGTGCTGCCGCTCATTGAATTGCATTGTGACGATCGTGCCCACGCCCGCGACCCACAAAGTAGCGAGCACCTTGAAAATCTCGATGCTGCGCTCCCAGGTGATATGGTCCTTATTCTCTGCACTCATTCTCTTGTTTTCTGACTCGATAAGCGATGGATTTGCTGCCGCGCTGCTTCTTTTGTCGGCTGAGGTGTGATCTCAAGCGCCAATTATCTCATTAGCAGACACTTCGGCAAGTCGTCTCGTTGGTTAGTTAGTGTTCAGCAGAAGCCCACGATTCTGGCTCCGCGTTTCGAGGGAGGGCGGTTTGGAAAAAGTTTCTGTGTGATTATCCTTTTACCCTGCTCCAATTGCACATTGATTCAGATGACGCAGGAACATAGTCTATTCATGGAATTATTCTACGGGAAGTGATATGGGCAGCTTCGATCGCATAGACACCGGATGCGGTGGCGAATCAACAAGAAGACCTGCGACGACACGTGACGGTTGGATCAATGCAAGTGTTGATGCATGGTCGAAGAAACATTCAGGTCAATCATGGGCGAAGGCGAAGGATCATGTGAATGACGTTTCTGCCATCGAAGTGCCATCGATTGGCGTGATTGTAGCCTCAGATCTCACTGCGGCCGCGGCGGCAGGCATGACAAACGGATCGCCGATACGTTTTAGGGAAGGAGTGAATTCCTCTTCCCCGTGTTGTTCTCAAAAGCGTGCCCCTTTTTCGATGGGCATTGATGAAGACATATATAAATCGCTTTACTATGCAGGGGAGCAAACGCTCGGCTGAGATTGCATAACTGGCCTGTCTTGCAAGCCGGGGGCTTGAGAGATTATCCGCTTTCCAGACGCTGGCAGCGCTCACCACGGCGCTCGCCCAAACTGCAAATGGGGGAAGTGACAGTGCTTTTGGCATCGCCCGTGCTCGCATGAACTAGAAGGCGTAGTGATGGCGATTTACACACCTCCTCGCCTCTTCTCGCCAAGCAAAGGCAAACAAATGAAGTCTTTGCAGATTCGTGCGATTATGGAGAGGAAAACCGCACTCGAGTATCTCTTATCGTCCTTTGAAAAGTGGTGGCATCCTTTAGCAGCGATTGCAAGCAATATTCGGTCACGGCTAGAGGCGTGATGTCATTGTTGCTTGTCTTCAGTCTGCTGGTCCTAACTGCATGTCAGACAAGGCGCGATACGATCGACCGCCAGGGTGACGCTCAATCGGGTGACAATCTGGAAGGTAAGAACTTCAAGCGACGCAGCGAACTCTTCCTTCATGACATGAGCGTCACCGGGGCTTGCCAGCAATTGCAGAACAACTATCGATTGAAGCCTGACAAGAGATTCTTGCATGCAATTGGCGTCGTTCAATCCATCTGTAGCCACAAAAGTCTTGTGGATTCAGCTGCCGCCAGCTGGGAGAACGGGCACTGGCGGCTTCTTTCCAACGAGAGGGAGATCGGAGTTGTAAATGCGTTCCCCGGATTTGAGGAGTTGTACTCTGTTCTTCTCAGCCGTACAAAGAAACTCGTGTCGGAAAAGGACTTCAAGCTCGCAGGCAGTGGAATTTCTCATCCGGAATTTGCTAAGGGCCTTAAGACGTTTTCTCCTGAGCAATTGATAAGTGCTGCCGTTCTTGGAGATCATCTCTGGAAGAACGGCGAGCATACTGCGGAGGTCCTGATTGGAACCGCTCAGTGCACGACGGCGCTCTCCACGCAGGTGCTCGATTACATGGGAATCGCAGACGATCTTACCGCGAAGGCGCTGGCTATGGTGGCACTAGCGGAGGCAACGACGTCCTGCGACACCAGGAGCATGAAGTACCGTCTGGCAGAGAATATGGAGTACTGCAACGACGCTGCGGCGCTTGCCAATGCTCTTCCGGATGAGGCGCCATTGAAAATGTACGCTTTGAAGCGGAAGGCAGAATTGAGGAAGCTGGCAGAATTAGGGGACAACGGCGAAGCAGCCTTCCTTTACCTCAGGACGGTCTGCCAGGCTCGGGATCGCGCTGCCTGGCGCGAGTGGATGAGCAAGACTTATCCAAAATACAAAGACCTCACATTACCCTGTCTCAGAGCATTCAGCGAGATGGCTGCTACAGATTGGTTGATGCAATTGAGTCTTGCGTTGATGCGGTCCTCAAAACAAGAACTTGAGTACCCTGACGATGCGAATCGATTTGCTGTAAGCCGCGATGACTTTGAGTGGAGCGATACTTATCGGCGG
>DATNRC010000149.1:0-14940 GCA_036703705.1 Candidatus Obscuribacterales bacterium | reverse complement strand
GTCAATTGTATGGACGAAACGTGTCAAAGTTGTGAAATTGGCTTGCAACCCTCAAACCCCAGGCGGACCTGGCAATTGCCAGGTCCACCCCTTCGTAGGAAAACTGCATTCTTGGCTTTAGCCGTGTACGAGAGCGGTTCGCGCTGCGAGCGCGCGAAGATTCATTTTGAGCAATGCGAGCATATTCGTCTTCACGGGCTCAGTTTCTTTGTCTTGTGCGCATAGACGCCGGAGCTCGCTCATGTCGATGCGTTGAAAATCTTTTTGCGACATCTTTTTGTTTTTGCTCTTCTGCATCTGCCTGCCCTCGCCTTCAATATTGGAAGTGTAGAGACGACTTGTGGAAAAAACGTGGAACGGATGTGACACGACCAACAATTTATTTGTGTGACACTACCGCGGCGTTACAAGCGGCGAAAATTCCTATAAAAACCCCAGCGGACTCAGTTTTGCTGAGTCCGCCCCTTCGAAGAAAACTTGTGCTATTGGTCTTTTACTTTGATGCGCCTTTTTTGAGCAGGGCGTTCAGCTGCTCGGTCACACGTCTCAATAGCGAAGACTTTTGTGCCGCTTTATGGTCGGCTGGTGCCTGAAGTCCAAGCTCTTTCAGATTTAGTCTCTGGAAACTTTTTTGAGGAGAGCGATCTGGATGTTTCATGGTCTGAGACCTGCCTGCTACCAACGCCAGGGAGTGTAGGAAATTTTTGTGGCAAATTTGTGGAATGTTTGTCACAGGCAAAAATTAAATCCGGAGCTTGCCCTCTGCTTGCCAATTGCCCGGCTGGCGCGCCCTGGCTGACCTTTTCGGTATGATCATTGGGCTTACGGATCATGCATATAAGGCGTTTAGCATCGTTTCGTAATGCCGGTAGGAATGTCACGAGGAAGGTGCGTTAAATGAACAACGACAACGTTATCGAGATGCTCTCCCAGGTTGGCGCGCTGGTGCTCAACAGCCATGTTGTCTATACCTCGGGCAGGCACGGCTCGGCATACGTAAATAAGGACGCCCTTTACGTGCATCCTGAAGTGACTTCCCGCGTTTGCCGACTGATGGCTGAAGCGTATGTCGCCGACGAGGTGGACGTCGTCGCCGGACCGACGGTGGGCGGCGTCGTTCTTTCGCAATGGCTTGCCTATCATCTGACAGCGAGACGAACAGGCGGTGAAACGCTTGCAGTCTACGCAGAAGAGGAGGGGGAAGAAAAAAAGCGCATCTTCAAGCGAGGATACGATCTTCTTCTTCCGCGCAAAAACGTTGTTGTCGTGGAGGACGTGGTGACAACGGGCGGCTCGGCGCGCAAAGTTATTGAGGCGGTGAGGGCACTGGGTGGCAATGTCATTGGCTTGAGCATACTGTGCAATCGAGGCGGCGTCTCATCAGAGGCTCTTGGCGGTGTCGTCGTGCACTCGCTGAGTGATGTCCAGCTCGAGTCCTGGGATGAGTCGGAATGCCGGCTCTGCAAGGAAGGTGTGCCCGTAAACACAGCCGTCGGCAAAGGCAAAGCTTTTCTTGGACGAGGAGATGCCAAGGCCAGGGCATAAGCGGGAGCGCGTTTTTCATTGTTCGCGCGCGTTTCGCTTGGCAAGCCGGCTTTGACGCCCTTCTCTCTGACACTTTCCTGACACTCAGGCAGCGTAGTATTTATTCGAATGCGGCGCAGATAAGCCACACACGACTTTTTCACAGATTTCATCCTAAATTGATTACGGTCCTCGTTAAGCCTAATAAGACAGGCGAGAGAAAGAGGAGTTATCATGCAAGCTACTAGCCAAGCCGGCTTCAATACTTTTGCTGCAAACAACAATGGCGGGCGCAAGCCAATACGAGTGGACACACATGAGTCTGCGCGCAGCCTGGTGGCGGAAACCATCAATCGGCAGTTGGCGCGCCGAACTTATCAAAATCAGCAGGCGTTGGTGGTGAAAGCGCAAGCCCAGGCTGATGCCAGACGGGCGCAAAACAAGCCGCAACGCGATAAAGGTCTTCTGGCGTGCGTTCAGTCGTTTTCTTCTTGTCTTCTCGAGCTGGTCGGACTGAAGAAGTCCTAGATGCCTGCAATTTCCCTTATCAGCCTGGGCAGAGATTCAGGATTAAACGGCTTTTGCAAGATTCCTCGGGCGCCCAGCGCCATGAGCTCGTCCTGGCGGACCTGAAGCGATCTGGTCGACAAGAATATGACCGGGATGTTCGCCGTTTGCGGATTTGCGCGCAGAGCGGCAAGAGTCTGCATGCCGTCCATATTCGGCATGACATAATCAAGCAAGATAACATCAGGCTTTTCGGATTCGGCAAGCGCGACTCCGCTCATCCCGCCGTCCGCTTCGATCACTTCAAAGCCGCCCACCAGGCTCATTGAAAGGGCAGCTACTTGTCTGTTGTCTTCTTCATCGTCGATGATCAGTATCTTCAAGACCGTCTCCAACCCGGCGTCAACCTGTCGGCGGCTCGAGCTTATAGCCCACCCCGTGAACGGTAGAGAGCATGGAAGGCTTGCCTTCGACGTCGAGCTTCTTTCTTAAACGCTTGATGTAGGTGCGGATCGTTTCCGGAGAGGCTTCCGATTCCGAGGCCCAGACCCGATCCAGAATTGCTTCCGGGCTGAAAACCTGGTTGGGGTGCCGCATGAGAAACTCAAGCAGAGCGAATTCCTTGGGCAGAAGCGAAATTTCTTCGCCGTTTCTTGTGACGCGAAAGCTGTTGGGCTCAAGCTCGAGGTTGCCGACTTTCAAAACAGAGCCGCTGAAGGCGCTCGGTCTGCGCAACAACGCTCTAACCCGCGCGGAGAGCTCTTTGAGCTCGAAAGGCTTGGTCAGATAATCATCGGCGCCCGCATCCAGCCCGGCTTCCTTCTCGTCGACATGCTTTTTCGAGGTCAGCATCAAAATGGGAGTCGTGCCTCCGGTGCCGCGAAAGGCGCGACAAACCTCAACACCGCTCACACCAGGCAGCACCCAATCGAGGATGATGACGTCGTATTTGTAGAACTTCAGTCTGTCCAGCCCCTCTTCGCCACTATCGACGACCTCGACGGTGTAATGCTCGCTTTTGAGGTAGCTGGCGATTAATTCGGAAAAGTCCGGCTCGTCTTCGATTACAAGAACTTTCGCCATCTTGTCCTGGGACCTCGGAGTTGCTGGTCATAATATGTTAGCTCAGGTCGCACTCGTCTCAATTGTCACGAGCCGGTATGGCTATACCCCTTTAACCGATCTTTGCAACACCGCCCGCCGACCATCTGAGATTAGCCTGTTTTCGTACTTTCGACCAAGACTGAAACCGGCTGGGTCAAGACATAGGTCAAAAGGTCGGCTCGATAGCCGGTTGCCATTTTTAAGTACTTTTCGATTGCCTCGGCGGCTTTGGTCGCGTGCGGACCGAAGCCCAGCTGATGGCAGATGCTCAGCGCGGCGCGATTGCACACCGCTTCGGCGCCATGAATACCGGCGTGCAGCTCCATGATCTCAGAAGAGGTTGGATACTCAATCACCTTGTCCGTCGCAGCCAAACTGTGCGAAATCAGCTGCGAAAGCCAGTGCGTGCTCTCCGTCACGCCCTGATCGACAGCCGTCAGGTAGGCACTGACGCAGATGAGCTCTTTTGCCGCCGGCCAGAAGCTTTCCTGCTTGAGCGAGGCAAAGACGTCCTTCAGCTCGTTGCCATATGCGCCGCCCTTGATGTCCGCCAGAAGCTTGGTCAGGTCGTCGACGCATGTCCGGCTGAGGTGAAACGTGAACACACCGGCCCTCTGCATAGATTCTTTGTCTGTGGCAGGCTTTAATGAGTCTTGAATCTTTGAAGCGGCGGCAGCGCTTTGTTCCATGGTTTACCTCGATGTCCACTGCCATTTTAACCGGCAGCGGCACACTTTTAAGGCTTAGAAACCCTCCAGTAAAGAAGAGGAGTGGGAAGAACAAATTGAGCGGCAGATTTCATCTTGACGTCTTCGGCCAAGCAGGGGATGAGCAACCAGCTCTCTGAGCCGAGAATGGAATTTCCTTGAGCAACGACATGGGTTTTCGCTTGCCGGCGCCAGGCGAACGGCCGTACGTGATGCCACTATATGCAGTGCCGGGGCAAGAGCTGGCCCTACTCGCCTTTCACTATATGTGGTGTCATTCACTTGCTCTTCACGCGGGCAAATCGGTGCGCAGATTTTAACAAAGAGAGAGCGCCTGAAAACCCAGTGTTAAGCCCGGAATTCACCGGACAACGGGGGATGGGAAATCCCGCCCCCCTTTGTATGAGCGATGGGAGATTCCCCATTGTAGAGGGAAAGATTTAATCGTAATCTGGCGCCGTAAGCGTCCAAAAGCGTTGCGATTTCATGCCTGAAGGAAGTCACAGATTTAACCC
Organism: Candidatus Obscuribacterales bacterium; assembly: GCA_036703705.1. GTDB lineage: Bacteria > Cyanobacteriota > Vampirovibrionia > Obscuribacterales > Obscuribacteraceae > DATNRC01. Next base: position 10,583 of record DATNRC010000149.1, on the reverse strand, counting down.
ACCCGCAAGAATGCCGGATGCGCCGCCTCCAGACACGCTGGAGGAATTGCAGCTGCAAATTCGTTGGCATGAGGCGCGAGATGACAATCGCGGTCTTCTCGATAAGGGCATTACCAATCTCATTAATCGCGGCGACGAGAATTCGCTGGCCAAATTAAAGGAGCTCGAGGAAAGAGCCAAGGCCGGGCAGCTCCAGAAAGGTGAAATCGAAGCAGCAGTGAAGGCTGACCGCGAGGCGTTGAAGTGGCAGGACGAGGTCAGCCACTATGGAACCGGCGTGATCAAGGCGGCGACTCTATTCCTCCCTGGCGGACGCGGCAGGTTAAAGTACCTGCCTGTTTTTGTTGCCGGCGGCGTGCACATGGTCGATCAGGTCCGCATGTCCAAGAATGACGACCCAGCCGATATTTTTATGGACGCCACAATGGGCTTTGCCAAAGGGGCGGGACTGAAGTACACCTTGGACAAAGTCAGCCATACCAGCTGGAAGACATGGGAAAAAGGCGCTGTCATCGGAAGCTCGGGCGGATTCATGGAGACTGCCCTCAATCGGCACACCTATATTAATGAGCATGGCCAGCGCGACCTCAATCTGGCGTTCAAACGTATAGGGGGCTCGACTGTTCTGGGCGCCGGGACGGGTGCCGTGACATTTGCGGTCGGCGACAAGATATTTAAAGGACTGTCGGCAAAGGCAGCCAGCGCCGTTGAGGCTCGCACCGCCGCCGAAGCCACCAATAGTGCGCTTTCGACGCGATTTCTCAAGTACGCAACTTCGCCCAGCGGCAAGGCCATGTTCTCCAATACGGGCATGGGCTTCAGTTTTGGCGTCACAGGCGGTTTCACTGGTGAGGCCATACATCAAATCCAGGAAAGGAAATTCGATCCCGTCAACCTGGTGGTTCGTTCGTTCTTGCAGGGCACGACCGACGCTCTGGGCGGCGCCTCCGGTTACAAAATCGGCAGGCTGTACACGCCGCAACCACAGGTGCATCCGGTTTTTCAGGAGAGCAAAGGACCGTCCTTGATGCAAGAGCTGGGTTCGGGAGCCAATAGAGTGGTTTCCCGGCTCTTCGGCGTCGGCGGGGAGGCAAACAGCAATGCCCAATTTAGAGCCAACAGCAAGCGCGGCTTTGGTGGCGATGATTTCGGTCAAGATCCGTCTTCGCGCAAAGGTCGCAGAGAGCAGCGCGAGCGCGACCAGATAAGAGAGGAGCTGGAGGAATATGAAGGCGACGAGCAGCTATTCGGAAGCGGTGGGCGCAGGCCTAGCAAAAAGGAAGAGAGAGCAGCAAGGAGAAAGGCGCAGCAAGGCGAAGAAGAACTGACGGCAGCCGAACGCGAGCGCACAGAGCGCGAGCCAGCAGTTGAAGAAGGCGGTGAAAAGAGACCGGTCGTCGAGAAGGTGGAAGAGCCCGCTGTGCAACCAGTCGTTGACGCGGCGGCGCAACGGGCGGCAGCGCGTCGATCGGTGGAGCAGAAAATAGCCCAGTTGCCTGAGAAGCTGGGTGAAGGAGCGGTCGTTCCTAAACTTGAAACGTCCCTGCAGAGCCTCGTGGCTGTTAAGAAAGCCTTGGAACAAGCTTTTGGCGGACCATTGCCGGCTGAGGAATTAGCCGCCCTCAAAGATATGCAGAGCGATCTTAGAGCCGTCCTGCGCGCGCAAGTCGAGCAGCAAATGCGCGAGCAACAGGCAAGAGAAGAGACGGGCGAAGTTCGAGATCAAACGAGCGAACGCCGGGACGAGGTCACAGACAGTAAGGACAACAACGGCGATCGCAGAGACGAGGTCACAGACAGGCAGGATAACAACGGCGATCGGACCGTTGCGCCGGCAGGCTCCGATAAGCCGGTGGATCCTGTTCGCGAGAGCATCGTGACGAGGCTTGAGGCATTTATTCTGGCGCATGGCGAAGGCAAGTTGCCGGCTGCCAAGTCCCAGTTGAAGATGTGGCAGGAATTGAAGACCCTCTTGCAGCAAGCGAACAACGGTGAGCCGCTTCCTGAGGCGGAGACGACCTGGTTGAGCAAGAACTGGGGGGAGCTGAGCAAGGTTGTCGAAGATGCGAAGGCAAGAGCGAAAGCAGCGACTCAACCTCAGGAAATCATCGGCATTCCGGAAGAAGGAACCGTCCAATCAGGCATAACGGCAGGACGAAAGGAAACAGCAGACCTCGGAGTGCGCACCGAGGGCAAAGAACCGGAGCTGCCAGGAAATAAAGACACTCTCTATCAGGATCTTGTCCGCAAGGAGCAGTCCGGAGAGGAGATGAGCGTCATTGAGAGGGCGACGCTGAAAGAACTGCGACGCCTGCGCGGAGAAGCGGAAGCCGAGGGAAAAGAGGAGCGCACTGAAGAGCGCCAGGATGAGCGCCGGGAAGAACGCACGGAAGAGCGACAGAAAGAAGAAGTCGAGCGTGAAGATGTAGTGGAGATGCCCGACATCGACGTTTCTGCCGAGGCGCCGATGCTCAGTTTGGAAGGACAAATACAGGCCCACTCTTTATTGGCTCAGGCGTATCTGGCGGCGCAAGGCAAGCCGGAAGTAAGAGCGCAGGCGCTCGATGCCCTGAAAACAATGGCTGCTGAAAGCCCCGACTTGAAGCCGGCAATGTTGTTGATTGCCGAGAAACATCCGGAAATCAAAACTGTCGTGCAGGAAGCTTTCGACGGCATCGGCGTGACGGCAGCCCCGGAAGGCGATCGCTATCGTGAGGGCGATGCCATCTGGGCTAACAAGGATTTCGATGTGCCGGTGAAAGTGGTCAAAGATCTGGGCGTCGGACCTGACGGCGAGCGCTACGTCATGATCGAAGGCAGCAACACCGGCGTGCCGCTCAAGGAGATCGTCTATCCGGGTGAGACTCGCGCTCCGAAGCAAGTAGCTTTCGAGGGCATCGCAAGCCGGCGTCCGGAAGCAGAGCTGGCAAAATTGATCGAGCAGGGCGAAGATCTGGCGCATAAAGCTGCCAATGGCGATCAGACGGCAATGGATGCGCTGAAGCAATTCGCCAGGGATACTGTCGATGCAAGAGATCCCGACAATCCGGTCTATGACGTTCAGGAAGGCATGTTGCGTCTTGCCCGCCAGCGCCCGGAGCTGAGAGATGCCGTTTATGAAGCCTTCAAGCAATCCATGCCGAAGGAAGACATTCTCTTCTACGGCGAGAGATTGGCCGAGCGTGTCGATGCCGGCGAAGCAGGCGCGCTGGAAAAACTGAAAGCGTTCGGCACCGAAAATGCCCATTTGAGCTCCGAAATGACGGAGCTTGCCATGCGGCGGACTGAGCTGGCCGATCAAATATATGAGGCTTTCAAGCATACGCTGTCGATTGGCGACGCCGCATTTTTCGGCGGCAAATTTGCAGTGGCGGCGGCAAGTGGTGATGCGCAAGCGGTCGCACGCTTCAACGAATTCGCCAGGCAGCACAACAGCACCGAGATGAAAGAGGCGATGGCGCTCTTCGCGGACGCTCGCCCCGATTTGAAGAATTTGATCTTTGATGCTTTCAATTTGCTCGATGCGCCGACGGCGACACTGAAAGTGCGAACGGACATGACGGGCAAGGAAATCGTTGATCTTGCCGACCGCTGGTCCATTCCGCGCGAGCAGATCATAGAGGCGATAAAGGGAACGCCTGAGGCGGACGGAACAGTCAAAATCAAAATCAGCCCTGAAACGAGAGCAATCGAAGCAGCCGAAAAGATTATGAACGCGCAAAAGGAAGCGCGAGAGGCTGTTGCCCGCGGAGAAGCCGCGAAACCGCCTGAAGATCCGGCCCCCTTACTCGACGCCATGCGCGCTGCGATTCGGGTCCGCATGGCCCTTGGTGAATCGAACGCGGATGCGGTGGGTTCTTTGCGCACGAATCTCGAGCGCCTCGGCAGAATGCGTGGCGAGCCGCCCGTGGAAAATCTCGAGTCGTTGCTGGCAAGAGCGGCCATTACAGATGTTCCCAATTTGCGATTGGGCGTGCCCAAGGACTTCAAGCCGGAAGAGATTGACGCTTTATCGCAGCAATACGCAGTTCCGCGTGAGAAGATTGAAGAAGCGCTGAAGCAAGAAGCCGATGCACAAGGACGCGTGCGGCTCGACATAAGTCCTGAGAGTCGAGCGATGGACCTTGCGGAAAGACTGCTCGATATGCAAAAGGCTGCGCGTGAGTCCGGTGCTGCCCAAGATCAAGCGGCCATGAACCAGACCGCAGGCGAATTGCTTGAGACCATGGCAGCCGCAGTCAAGGTGCGTGTTGCCCGTGGGGCAACAGCGGAGCAGGCGATCACGGCGATGAAGAAAAACTTCGAGCAGCTTGCAGAGCTCAAGGGGCGAGAGCAGCTTGAAATGCTCGATCCTCTGCTTGTTGAGGCAGCGATGCCGGGCGAGACGGAGAATGTCTTCAACGCTATGCGTTATGCCAGCGAGATAATGGACGGCAAGACGCATGTCGTGGAGGATCTGCCGGGCGGACCGAAGCGCACCGAAAGGCTGGACCAGAAATTGCTGCGTTCGACCTTTGAAGAGATGCTTACCGTGATGGAAAAAGCAGCCGAGCGTCAGGCTAATCCGATAGAGGCCTTGCAGGATTTCTTCGTCAACATGAGACGGCGTCTGGACATGCTGGCCAGATTGCGAGGGCTGGACAATGCCGATTCGATGTTGCCTCTGCTTGCCGAGCTTGCCGTAAGACCGCACCAGCTCGAAAGTCCCGGCATCGACTTCGGCAGATCGAAAGATCCGGAAATTGCAGCGCTCAATTTGATCGTGAAGAGCGCTCGCCTGCCGAATGAATTCGTCGCCCAGCACGGTTTCCGAGACGGGCTCCGCATGTGGTTCGACAAATATCTGGAAACACGCGGCGCGCTGTACAAATGGCTCGACAAGCATGCAGGCGATCCGGCTTACGCTCCATACATCGAGCAGATTCGTCAGAATGCGCAGCTGTCTCCGCTTCTGAGCATGCTCGACGCCTATCCCAGGCTCGGCGCTCAGTCGCTTCCCAATTCACGCTATTATCCCAACTACTTGCGACCTTCGATTCCTATCGACAAGATTGATCTTAGTGGCGTCAAACAAGAGGGCCCCGCGCTCCTTGAGGAAGCACCGCACCGGGGGGTTGCAGCGGCCGTCGACAAAATGTATTCGGGAGAAGGTCCCAAGCAGCTCGAGGGCGCGCTCGATGGTTCGGTGATGCAGAATCCGCGCCTGCTTGATGCGGAGGCATTTGGTCTGTGGAGGGCTATTCTCCAGGCCAACCTTCATCATCCTCATGTGCCGGTAGCCTACCGGAGACTGCTTTCGCGTCCGGAAGTGCAGCGCATGTCCAACGACGCCTTGCAAACTTTCCTCTCACCCAATAAAGCGCCGGCGCGCCGCAACTGGACCTATGAGAAAGACATTCCTGTTGCTCGCGCCCAACAACTGGAAGAAGCTCTGGGCGCATACAAAACGCTGGAGATGAAAAAACTCGAGCAATTGGAGGCGCTCCAATCTTTCCGCGCCGCAAGAGAACAAGCGGGCGGTGAGCCTTTGTCCGAGGAAGTGCTTGCCGCGCTCATCCAGGACGGAAACATCAAGAAAGTGCTAAAAGATCAGAAAGACCTGCCCGACAAGCCGCCTGACGCGAAGACGCTTGCGGAAAGACTGAAGAAGCTCGATGAGCTTTCCCGCGATGATGCCTTTAAGACCGCGCGCGAAGAGGCTGGAGAGCTGGGACGCAAGCTGGCTGAATTCTTCGCCTCCGATCGGCCGTTTCTGGCTGACGTCATTTACAAGATTGGCGACAGCGCTCCCAACAAGACGTTCTACAGGCAGCTTCTTTCAGCTCTCATGGAGAACGCCGCCAATCCGGCTGATGTCAAAGCTGCTCTGGACAGCCTGAGTGCGATCAACGACGTAAGGCAATCATTCAGGCCGCCGAAAGGTGACAGACCACGGCAGTCAACGGTCGAGCAAGTGGCGAAGGAATTGGATAAAGTCATTTCCGTCATCGATGGCATGGAAGCCGAGGTCGCTGCCACCGGCTCTCTGAAAGCGCTCGACGCCAGCGCTCTTAAGCGATTGAGCGAACTGACGGCGCAGGTGCCCGAAGCTGTAAAACAACGTCTCTTTGAATTGCGCGATCAGCGCCCGCAACAGCAAGCAGTGACTGAGGCGGAGGAGAATCTCAGCCAATTGCTCTATCAATTGAGGCAGAGAGCAGAAGCGCTGGCAGCACAAAGAATTCAATCTCTTGCTGAGGAAGCGCGCCGAGCTGCTCAACGGACGAATCCGACTGATTGGCAGGCTGTGGATGACATGATCAACCAGGTTGAGCTCAATACCGTGCCTCGCGATGAGAATCCCAGGTTCGGCAGAGCACCGGGCGGTCGCGGCGGCAACTTCAAACCGGGCGGATCTCCGCGCGGCGGCGGCAATCGGCCGTAAATCGCCGGCGCCTCGAATCAAGAGAGCATCTTAACCCCTGCGCAATCTGTCGCTCCTTTACCGCGGTGAATAGATAGCCTGCCGGCCCTTAAATCGAGCGAGCAGTTCAACCTCTTCGCGAGCCTCTCCCATTGCCGTTCGCCATGCTCTACGAAAATGAACCCTATAGGGTTCAAATACGGCAACGGCGAGATCGCGCTGCAGCTAGAGATTCCGGTGATTCGGGCGGTTTTGGCTTGAACCTTATAAGATGCAAATGCCTGGTGCTTCTTTCAGCACTGTGTCAATTCACGCTATTGAGCGCTTTTTCGAACGCCTGGTAGGTGCGGTCGTCAAAGAGCACATAGCGAATTTCTTTCACCGAACCGGGATCGTCGCAAAACTCCACTGCGGTCTTAACGGCTATGAGAGCGGCTCTGTCGACCGGGAAGCCGTATGCTCCCGTGCTTATCGACGGGAAGGCGACGGATGTAACTTCGTTTTCCTGAGCGCGCCTCAGGCTCTCACGATAGGCGCTGGCTAGAGTTTCTTCTTCATTGCTGTTGCCGCCATGCCAGATTGGTCCTACGGCATGGATGATGTAGCGCGCTTTGAGCTTGCCACCACCAGTGATGACAGCGTGGCCGGACGGACATTTCCCCTGAGCGTCTCTTATTCTTTTGCACTCTTCAAGAACCTGAGGCCCGGCCGCTCTGTGGATGGCTCCGTCCACGCCACCGCCTCCCATCAAACCTGAATTGGCTGCATTGACGATCGCATCGACATCTTCTCGTGTAATGTCGCCGCGAACCAGAGATATGGTGATTCCTTTGATCTGTTTTGCTGTTCGATTCATGGCTCAACCATCGGTCTGGGAAAGACCTAACAGTTTATCACCTGCTCACAAGCCATGCGCCTTCCATTCTTTTTGCTCGCTGACAATGCCGTGCTTGCCGTAAGTAATTTCTCTCAGAGTGCCGTCGGAGGATATCTTTCGCTCGAAGGCAATGAAGGGGCTCCGCTTTCCGTCTTCGTCTTGATATCTAAACTCGCGTGCCGACCAGTTGCCGTCGGCATCGACCGTCTTCTCATAAATGAGCCGGCCATAGCGATCCCGCACCGTTTCTTTCGATCCGCTTATGGCATCCGACTGCACTCTTCGTGTTTTGAAATCGCACGCGAATTGCTCGATCAGAGAAAACCCCGCATGCTCTTGCTTTACCGTTCGGCAGTTGGGCAACTCAAACACGGCATATTCAGGCGACTTGGAAAAGTCAACCAGACTTTGATACTCAGAAGGAGCTGCCGCGTAAGGTGTGTCGCATCTTGTGTCGTTTTTTTGCTCGCATGTTGTGGAGGCGGTATGAGAAGCAATGGCAGCGCCCGGGCGCGGAAATGCCGGCAATGTCTTTGTGATTTCGCAGCTCCCGGGGGGAGTGGCTTTTGCGCTATTGTCGTGAGCAGAGCTCAAATTCTCGTTCGCGGCAATGCCTTGAGCGGATACGGCAGCGGGCACGGGAGTGGAAGCGCGTGCTGCGCTTGCCTGATTTGTCGCGGACGAAGAGGATGGGCCTAAGGACGGAGCCGATATCGCTGCGCTGCCCGGCGCAGCAATCGATGTGCCGCAAGCGGCGTCTGGAGCGGGTGTTGTTGCGGATTGTCTAATCGAGTGCGCAGGACTCGCGGTGCTTCCGTCTGGCGCGGAATTGGCTTCTTGAGCGGCTGTTGCGTGATCAGCCTCAAGGGTCGTTTGGTTGCCGGTGCGAGCACCACTTGTCGAATCCGGCGGCGGCGCGGCGAATATCGCCGGTTGCGGCAGCATCGGTTGTGCCCGCGGCGGCAAGCCTATCCCTTCATAAATGCGGCGTGTTCGATCGAAGAGCTCGTTAGTGGAGAGATTGAGCCGCAGTGTGGTCGTGCCAAGGGATGACTGACCGGCCGCCTTCGATGTGCCGCCGCCAGGCGGAGACTGAAATTTTCCGGACGATAACGGCATTGCCTTCACCCGCAGCGGGTGGTTTTACTAAGCGAAAAGACGGATAGAAAGACCGCAGTCTTATTTTGGGCAGCCCTGCCCTGCTTGTCAAGGATAAAGCTTCGGAATTTTATCAATCTGAAGCGATCGCTTAGGTTGCCGGCGGCGGCTGTTGCTGTTGTCCGGAGATCTCGCGTGCCAGCACTACTCGGCTTTGCCCCTGTTTCGCTCGGTCTCTGGCGCGGCGAGCCATCATAATCAGCTTGTCAAGCTCCTGGCAGTCTTCAGGCACAGTGGCGACACCGAATGCCAGAGCGAGGTTTTTCGAGTCCATGTCGGATGAAAGTGGCGCTTCCATGAGCACGCTGACGATGCGGTTTGCAAGAGCGGCAGCGGCTGCGGAGTTCGTGTTGGGCAGAATGATGCCGTAGTCGAAAGTCTCGTAGTGTCCGACCATGTCGATCTGTCGCTTCACAAGCCCGATGCGCTGCATCGCACGGCGCACTCCCAGCATTTGAAGCGCTTCTACAGGACCTGTCGGCCCGCCCTTGCGCACACCCATGCTGAAGATGACGATGGAAAACGGCAAGTTGAAATACTCATAGCGCAAATATTCTTGATCGACGAAGTAGACGAAGGCGTGATAAGTCAGGATGCCGGTTTCCGGTCTGACCAGGTTTTTCATCACGCCCTGAATTGCTGCCTCGTCTATGCCGAGCGACTTGAGATTGGCAAGGCGACTTTGTTGAGGCGCCTGATCGGTAATTTGCACCAGACCGCAGCTCACCAGGTTGAACAAAATAGGCACCCAGTTCATGCGGTTCATCGGGCGCTTGCGCAGCAGATCGAAAAGGGTATTTTTGTTGTCGATTAATTCGTAGAAGTCCAGCTGAGGCTCGATATCAAGCGGCGCTCCTTTCGACAGGCGAGCCTTGAACTCCTCTTCGGAAATCATGGTGTTTTTCTTGACCAGCACCGATTCCATCTTCAAACCGGCAGAGTCAAGATATTTGGTCTGGTCGAGAAGAGTGACGCCTTCCATGAGCATGGCATCGAGCCTTCTTTTGACCGTCTTCTGCTCTGTCACTTCGTCGGGCCAGAAGCGAAACTCACCAGCCTGCCAGGTAATCAGCTCGACAAGACCGGCGTCGCCTTGCACTTCTTTGAGAACGCAATGGACCGGTGCGCCATCGTGAAAGAAAACCTCCGCTTTCTCGGAGCGTGTGCGAATGTCCAGCTTGCCTGTCATTTTTGCCAGGTTGATGGACTGCAGCAAGTTCGGCACTTGCAAATTCTTCAGATCGCCTTCCAGAGTCGCCTTGGCGCCCGGGCGCGGCGGCTCGAACATGACGGCGGCGCCGACCGTAGGGCTGGTTGTTGTTGCCGTGGCCGTGCCGGCCGCTCCCACATCAGCGGTTTTGCCAAGCAGAGCGCTGGTGGGCATCAAGTCCTCGACCTGATCTTGCCCGGCGGCCTGGGCAAGCATGTTGCAAATCAGGCTCAGGTCGCGCGTTGGATAATTCCATAAAGGCTGATTGCCGCTCAGGCTCGCTTCCGACATCAGCCACGTAGGGTCGCCTTCGTCGTGGTCATATTTGACGGCAAGCACGAATTCATGCTTTTTGTCGGGGCTGCTGAAGGGAAGCTCGACCCAACGACCCAGTATTTTGTGCGCCTCTTGCATAATGAATTGCACGTCACCATAACTGGGTATGGCCGATTGCTTGGGAAGGCGGACGGTTCTGGGCTGAGAGGCTTGTTTACCTGATCCAAACATTGATTGTGTGCGACTTCCTGAACTAGAAACTGATACTAAAAAGGCACATGCTATTACTGTGTTCCACGGAATTAACCTTCTCTACCGTAGTCGGTCAGTTTTGCTCCAAAAGAGGGATGCCCTCTTGACTTGTGTCCGCATTATCGGTCGCGAAGCAGGTGCCGCGATTTGATCATTCCCATTATTAAAAAGAAGTATCCCACGAACATGGCGAATTGAGGGAATGTTGAACACGGCGAATTGAGGGGATGTTCTCCTGCCGCGCCCGGTCGGACATGGTCTCATCGCGCTAGCCTAACTTCGCCGCGGTAACTGCACGGATATAGCGGTTGCCGTGGTTCTGGATATGCGTTATGGCTGGAAACCCCGATGTTTTCGTGGGCGTTGGCGGGTGGGGTCGAATTAGTGACTGAATGTCATGGGCAACA
>DATNRC010000148.1:0-10813 GCA_036703705.1 Candidatus Obscuribacterales bacterium | reverse complement strand
GTGATCACTCGTTGTCCGAGAACTCGCCTTGCCCCGACTCGTTTGTAGTGTGGGAAATCCCGTGCCACGTCCATCAACCTGGCAGCAAGCCTTTGAGCGTCGCTATCGGCAAGCGCTAAAGAAAAGGCATTGAGAGCGTCGATCACTAAATCAAGTTCATTAGCACCAATCGTAGCCGCTCCTCTGAGGAAGTAACCATTTCGCATCCGACCATCGCCGGGAAGAAGAGCGAGCTCGTCCTTAAGAAGCTTTACGTCATTGAAAAAAGTTCGGGCGGAGATGTCGAAACCTGATCGTTTCAACATCGCTTGAAGATCATCAGCCGTGATTCCAGGATTGGTGGCAATGATATGAACCATAGCACCGAGGCGTCTCAGTGTGCTCATACATGCTCCATGTTGAAAAATATTCGATTGACTGCAATAGAGTTAAATGACATTTGTGTGCACCTTAAAAGTGGCCGACGGCGTTGTAAAGCTATTGAGATGCGAATCTGCCAATGATAAACTGCCCCTCACATTTCCTCAAGGTATCCGGTCCCACTTGCAGTTAGCGATGTGGACGCAGCATCGATGAGCCTCTAATATCGATGCATGCACATTCAAGCGCGGTTAGTCAGCTTAGGTTAGGCTGGTTTTTGCTCGGGAGATCAATCAATGGAAGAACTTCCAGTGGTGGCACTTGGTTGCCTTCTACATGACATCGGCAAGGTTATCCAGCGTGCTGATGTTTCACCAAGGAGCAAGAGTCATTCGCTTTTTGGAGAGTCATTCCTTCAAGAAGCTGGACTGATACAAGGAAACAAATATTGGACCTGGGTTCTGGAGTGTGTACGCAATCACCACTGGAAGTACATCAAGGAAGGCACTTGCTCCTTGCCGATTGCCTGGTTTGCTTACGAAGCTGATAATTTAGCCTCGGCTCACGATCGCAAGTCGGCGACCGCAATCCTCGACTCGGACGGCAACCGCCTTGAAGAAGTCGACATTAGCAGCGACGACCTCTGGGATCCAAAAGTCCGTCTTCAATCGATCTTCTCCAATTTTAGGGCACTGCCGGGCCGTGACACTAAAGCCGTGAGCCTTCCCTTGTGGTTTCGGCGCGTCGAACACGAGGAATATGCGCGCGAAATTTACCCTTATCCCTCGACACCCGAGAGTCTTGCTGGAGACACCATTGAGAGCTACCAGAGCCTTCGCGAGATATTGCGGCCTCTTGTAGAGCATTTGAGAGACTCCAAGGCAGACCCTACTTCCCTTGACGTTGTGAACTTAGTGCTGCGCTATTTGGAAGAAGCACTGTCAATGGTGCCGCCCGATACCTATCGTGGCCATACCAACGACGTCTCTCTTTTCGACCATTTGAAACTCACTGCAGCTATTGGCTCAGCCATGTACGCCTACGTTGCTGACGCACATCCGGAGTGGCTTAGCAAGCCAGGAACAAGAATGCCTTGGGGAAGGGAGTTTCGCAAGGAAGAAGCCTATATTCTGGTCAAAGCAGACATGTCAGGAATACAGGACTTCATTTACAACATCTCCTCCAAAGCAGCATTAAAGGGGCTCAGGGGTCGGTCCTTTTACCTGGAACTCTTGCAATCCGAACTGGCCGATTCGCTTCTCAGGTCCGTCGGGCTCAGTAGAGCCAACCTCTTATACCTCGGAGGCGGCGGCTTCGCCCTATTGGCCCCGAATACGAGAACCGCTAGAGAGACGATCGATAACGTTCGCTCGAATTTCAATAGATGGCTCTTTGAACTGCACAAGGGACGGCTCTTTCTCGGGCTGGAATATGCGGCCATTTCCGGCGACCAGATTCGGGCAGCACAATCAGAAAAAGAGACAGGAATGTCGGCGGCCTGGACTGAAATCGGGCAGAAGTTGTCGCAAGCCAAAAGCGAACGATTCAAAGATCAGCTGGAGATGGTGTTCAAAGTAATGCCGCATGTGGAAGAGTGCAAAATTTGTCACCGGGATGATTTGAAGTTGGAGCCTGTCACATTCACGGGAGAGGACGATTTAGATATTTGTCCAATTTGCGCGCAATTGATCAGGCTGGGCAGAGCACTGCCGGACGCGAGCCATGGGGCGGATCGAGCTTCTCGGTGCGAGCTGTTTGTGCAAGATGAACCAAAAAATACCGGGATCATTGGCACGTGGAATCCACAGACATCAAGCATAAAATCACTGCGCCCCGAAATTGCCCCCGCGAAGGGACGCGGCGAGGGATTCGTGTTGCACAATTTGGACCCATTCAGACCGCCCAAGCTTTTCTGGTCTCTCTACGAATACAAAAAAAATGACTTCAAGCAACTAGCACAGGCATCAACTGGGGTAGAGCGATTGGCCATCCTCAGAGCAGATGTCGACAACCTTGGGAAAGTGTTCTCAGGAAAGGACCCAAGCATAGGACTGCCGAAGGAATTGCGAAGTCTTTCAAGAGATGCAGCCACTAGCAGGGCACTAGCGAAATTCTTTACACACTATCTCGACGACATGCTCGCCTCCAAGCCGCAGCGAGCATACAGTAGCGACGAATGGGCGATCACAACTGTTTATGCAGGAGGCGATGACGTATTTCTGGTTGGAGCCTGGAATCAGGTCATTGATTTTGCCCTATGGCTCAATGAGCGCTTTCGAACTTACACGTGCGAAAGGCTTACAATCTCTGCCGGAATTTCTATACACAAACCCGGCTATCCACTTTATCGCATGGCGTCAGATGCGCACGATGCAGAGCAGGTAGCAAAGAAAGCCGGCAAAGACAGACTGTGCGTCCGATTTGATGACTCAATTCTGGACTCCCAGGCTCGACATGTATTTCCATGGAATCAATGGGTCAGCGAAATAGAACCAATGGTATCAGTCATGGTCAATCTCTCAGACGAAGATTCGGTGCCCTCTGGATTTTGGTCTTACCTGCTGAAACACGTGCGCGGCGAGCACATTTCGTTTTATCAACTCTTGTACAACGTTGCGCGCATGGAAGAGCGGATTCCGAAATTGAAACAATCGGCAAAGTGGCACACATTCAAAAAAGAGCACTTAATTGCGCCCCACAATGAAGACGGCTCCAGCCGTCATACTCTGGAGACTGCACTGAATTGGTTGATTCTATTGAGGCGGGAGGCAACTGATTCTCAGACAGAGAGAAAGGAAAAAGAAGCTGCAGGAATCCGCTAACAGATGATTGGAGGAAAAGTTAATGGATAGGCACAAAGCAGGCGAAAGCCCACGGCAGGCAGCAGATATTGCCGCCAACCTGGAGCTTACCAATGTGTTTAAGCAAGGCGATGAGGGAAAAGACAGATTGATCCAAATTGCTGAGAAATTTGCGCAAGAATTGGCTCACAAAGTCAAACATCACCAGCTTCGCAACCTGCTGGATATTGTAATTTGGGTCAAGCAATCTCATCGGGGAATAGCTGATGCTCCTCTCTCAGCTCAAACACGCGGTCGTCTTGCCACCTGTCGGCCCAGACTTGCCTATATGGCAGCACGCGACAAGACTCGATCTCTCTTGAAGTTGCAAAAGAGTCTCAACGCCTTGTTGATGGACAAAGACGCTTTCTCCAGAGGCGATGATATTCACCGATTGTATGAGTTTGCATCGGCTCTGGTTGCCTATCACAAATACATTGAATGCGAAAAGAAAAGCTAGTCGGAGGTGATAATCGATGACTTTTGTCGGAAGGCTCATTTTAAAGGGCACAATAAGGGTAGTGAGCGGCTTACACATTGGGACTGGCACCGCCGGCGGTATTGGACTCATTGATAACCCGATTATCCGAGACCCACTCACACAGCTTCCCATTGTTCCCGGTTCGTCTCTTAAAGGGCGTCTGCGGCATGCGCTCGAAATGCTTCTGGGCGGAGATGAAAAGCATCGGGAAGTGCTCAAGCTCTTCGGAGGGGCACCAGACGACAGCGAGGGAGCAGGATTGACTCGATTGTATGTCCGTGACGCGCACCTCAAACCAGACTTTATCCAGAAGCTTGAGTCGATTGAGAGTGAATCATCATACGTGGAAATTAAGACGGAGAACCGCATTGACCGCTCCACCGGCACCGCTGAGCACCCGCGACAGTCGGAGCGATTGCCGGCAGGAAGTCTGCTGGAGTTGGAGATGGTTTACAACTGCTTCAACAAAGATGAAGTGCCCGACGATCTCCAGAACTTGAGAGCCGCTATGCAATTCGTCCAAGATGAGTATCTGGGGGGCTCAGGCTCGCGAGGATATGGTCAAGTCAAGCTCGATGTTGATGAATTGACCTGGAAGCGGTGTGAAGATTACCGAGATGGCAACGAAGTCAAAAGCGTCAAAGTGCAAGACGGCGATTGGTTGTCTTTAGCCTACAAATTGGTGGGAGTAACGGCAGGCGTAAGGAAATAGTCAGATGCCAATGTTTATGATTACGCTTAACTTTGATGGCGCAGTCAGAGTTGGTATGCCAGGTAGAGACGATCAGGCGGCCCGGGAATCAATCCCCGCCGATCAACTCTTCTCCTGGATATCCCTGGGTTGGCTGCGCCTGTATGGAATCGACAGTTTCGAAAAGGAAATTCTAAGGCACTTCCTTGCCGGCGATTTTCCATGGATACATTCAGATTGTATGCCCGCCAACACCGATGGACCGTGGCTTCCTGCTCCCAAGTGGGCTAATAGACTGGAAATCACGAATCAGCCCGCTGCATTGGATAAAAAGGCCGCAACGAATTGGGTCACGTGGCAGTCATTTATCGAGTGTCTGCGTGGGAAACGTGCACTCAGAGAATCCGATTATGGGCGCCCGGTTCAAACTGCGCTACTGGACAACGTTCGCATAGCCCGAGAAGGCGAAAGTAACAGTACTCCGTTCTACACGGCCGCACTAACCAGGACTCAAACGCCGAAGATACCAACAGACAAAACTGCGAAAAGCGCCAACGGCCGCAACGATAAGTCACAGAGCACATTACGATTGACAGCGCTTCTTAACGCCCGCGATGAGTCAATTCTCAAAAGGCTTCAACCGGTTTTGGAACTGCTTAAAGAGGAAGGAATCGGCGCAAACCGCAGCAGTGGACTGGGTGCGATTCGCAAAGTAGATATCTCCGAGGCACCTGGAGAACTTGCGTCTTCTCTCTCTGCAAGCGGGTCTCAGCGCTTCGCACTCCTGTCGCCTTGCATACCGACTTCATCGATGCTCGCGGATTTGGCAACGACACCACCGGGCAGCAACTCTTACACCATCGTTTCAAAGGCTGGTTGGATATACGACAGTCACGGGAAAGCCACAGATTTGCGCAAGCCGACAGTAAGATGTTTCGACTCAGGCAGCATCTTCGCAGTAAGGCCGTCGGGACAACTTCTGGACATCACCAGAGAAAATCACCCCTGCTTCAGATACGGCATTCCCTTTGTGGTGGAGGGCTAACAATGCAGACGACAGGGCTCATCAAGCATCAAAAGGCTCGGCTCAAGGCCAAAACATGGACACACGTGCACATTGGCTCAGGTGTTGAGCTAAGCCGCTGGGAATATTTCTTCCGCGACGATAAGCTTGTGTTGCTCGACTACGCGATGCTCGCGAAGGAGGCAGAACGCAACCCGCAGCTGATCGATGCGCTCACTGATGCGGCCGATGACGACAAAGGAAGTTTGTATTCGTTCTTGATGCGTCACCCTGACAAGAGCTTGGGGGCACGACTTGGTGAAGATACACGAGTGCTGCCCCAGGAAGTAGCACGGTCAAATGAGAAAAAACGCAAACTGAGACAGTGCAGATTATTCACTGGATCGCCCAAATGCTATATTCCGGGCACCTCCGTCAAGGGAGCTCTGAGAACCGCATATCTCTCCCATCAGATTGCGACAGACAGGAATAAAAAGGACTGGCTCCCTCGCAGCCCACAGTTCACCGACAAGGACAATCTGAGGTCTTTGCAAACGCCCATAATGCGACAGTTTAACGATATCGGGAGCCGGGAAAACAAATTGTTTCAGCACGTGATTGTCCGAGATACAAGACGGTTCGGTAACAATGACATCGGTATTGCCACAGTTGACATTTACGCCCCTCCTCCGAACGGAAAGGGACGACGGGACCAACACCAATCTCAACAGAGTAAAGACGACATCTACTGCGAAGTAATCTTGAGCGAAATTCCCTTTGAGGTGCAATTGATTCTACGCAAGAGTGAATTACAAGAGTCGCCAATTGATTCGGTTGAAAAGCTCCTGGACGTCGCTGATAAGTTTTACAGGAGAGTATGGGAGCGAGAGAAACTGGCCCGCATAAGCCATGACAGGCAAAATCCACGTCTAAAAGCTTTTTACAACGACCCAGGGTTTCAACCTCCTGACGATCATTACCTGCTGCGCCTCGGCTGGGGAAGCGGGCAGCATGCGACAAGTGTTCTTATGGACTACCGCGAATTTTATGCGCAATCCCTGGGCACTCAAGCTGACACGCCACTCAGGGTTGGTCCCAGCTACAACAAGCCATCCGGCCACAGGCTCAAGGAACGGCAACCATATCCATTCTCCGCTAAGTGCGCGCTGGCGAACGACAACGATGACGGTGATCCAAATAAAGGTCAACCCCTCGGTTGGGTGATTGTGTCAAAGAAGGTGGTGATTGAAGATGCTTCTTGAGAGATACGAGCTTTTACTCAGCGTGGAGGGAGATAACGATCCGCTCTGGAAGTCGCCGGCACGGGGCGCACTAATGCACGGTGCACTGCATGCTCTGGCCAGAGCCGACAATCTGCACTCCGGTAGCAACTCAGCAAGGCCATATAGCCAGCACCTTCTGCCTATAGGTCACAAGAGGTATTGCTGGATTCTGAACGTTCTTCATCGGGACAGCTGCATGCCAATACTCGAATGGCTGGACACACAGCCTGACCACGTGAGGGTTAGCCATTACGACATTGGACTCGCTGTCGATCGAATTGAGTGCACAATATCTCAGTCTTACTTCGATTTTCAGCAGCGCTGGCTCGACGACATCCCGCCAAAATTCGTAAGATTGAATTTCCTCACGCCAACGGCGTTCAAGAGAGCAGGTGATCCGAATTATTACTTGTGGCCGGATGCAAAAATGGTGGTGCAAAGCGCACTATCGCGATGGAATCTTTTCGGCACTGCCTCCAAGCTCGATGATCCCGCAATCCTTGAGGATGTGGTGAAGCACGTACATGTGCAATCCTATCAACTCATATCTCGATATGCAGCCATGGACGGCATAGGTTTTTCAGGATCTGTAGGTACGATCGCGTACCAAATTCATAAGAACACAGCCGTTCGGCAGGTCTTTAATCTTGCCGCCGCATATGCGGAATATTGCGGCTTAGGAATCAAGACTGCCATGGGGCTGGGAGCCATCGAATATGAGCGACGAGAATCAATACACAAAAAGCATGGCACGACCCATCACAAAGAAACGCAATCCAGAGAAGTCCCAGGATAGAACGTACATCAGCTGCGTCGGCATGCGTGATCCGTTTGACCCGGATATGCCTGTTTGCTATGGCCCAGCACTGGCAGGAGCCCTTGCAGCGCGCTCATCGCGTCATGTCTTCATCACCACAAGTGGTGCCAGGGAAAACGCAAATAAAGTGGTGAGGGTTCTTCCACAACTTGTGAAGGGCGCCCAGGTCGAACTTATTGAAGTCGAAATAAAGGATCCAAGCGATCTCGCCGAGGTAGACGTTGCACTACGACGAGCGCTAGATGAGATTGCTCGATGCTCACCGGAGGTAATTGTCAACGTCAGCCCTGGAACACCGCAAATGTCGATATGCCTGAGTATGCTGCTTGCAACACGCTTTTTGAGGGGCACAGCGCTTAGGGTAGCGAGACCGCATTTTGACACAGCCGGACAACAAATAACTGTTGGCGATCCCATGACTGAACCTCTAGAGCATGCAGTGGCGCGAACCAACTTCGTACGAGATGTAAATCAACCTGTCGTGGAGCACATCACTCGAGCGAATGCTATTACTCTCTGTCAACGATTTGATTACGCCGGAGCTGAAACTCTGCTCGAGCAGTCTCGTCACCGCAAGCGGTATCAAAGACTCATGTTGCCCTTGATTCGCATCGGCATGGAGTTAATGGTGCTTCACGTAGCAAGCGCTCGCGAGCATTTTTTGGAAATCAGTCCTTTGATTCCAGCACTTTATGAAGAAGCAGTCACAACATTCAAGAAAGCTTTGGAAATACCGGACGTTTGCCTGTTTTACGTCATTACGAAGTACCGCCTGGATACAAGGCGGCAAGACGAATTCATACGCTGTGCCGGACTAACACGAGAAGCATGCCTTACGCACTATCTAAGACTCCCATCAGTGCAACAACTGTATGAGAACGCGATTGTAAAAGACGGACAAAGACAAGTGAAGATTAGTACGACCAAGCTGCAGGAATGCAACCCTGCCCTATTGAAATTCATTGAAGCCTACTTTATCAAGCAACAGGGTGGCAAATCTCAACACACAAGGTCAGATGCAAATCACGACGAGGATCCCCAAAGTCCCATGTTGGAGTCGTGCACACCGAGGCTCCGTGAAGAGTTGGAGCTTACGGCAGGTACCATGACTCCAATTATTCAATTCGCAGGAGAGCGGGATGAGGCTCTGAAACCAATCAGCGATATTCTGGTAAAAACGACGGACTTGTCCTCTATCCGCAACAAATTCGCGCATGAATTGCATGCGCCGACTCGTGACGAGATCGAGAAAGTACGCTCGAATTTTGCACAACTCAGACATGCTCTGCCAATTACAATCGGTGAGCTGGAGAAGACAAATCCGTTAAAACTTTTGACGAGCGTGATCACAGACATGCTGCAGTACTGGAAAGATTGAGCAGAGAACGTACACATGCGCATCCTTTATCTCACTGAGCCTGGTTCTTTCCTTGCCAAAGATGGCAATCGATTAGTTGTCCGGAAGTCCAGAGATACAGTCATCAAATCCGTTGGATTGGAGCAAGTCGAGTCGATTGTGATCATCGGACAGTCGCACCTTGCGACAGGTCTGGCGACGGAACTACTGGAGCGAGAGATACCAGTTACCTGGTTATCTTCTACGGGACGTTTTTTCGGAAGACTCGAGCCGACAACTGGGCACAATGTAGAGCGCCAATTGCTGCAATTTAATTGCTTCAACGACAGCTCTTTTCGATTGCAACTCGCTCGCTCATGGATTACAGGTAAGCTGAAGAACAGCAGGACCCTGCTGCGCCGCTACAATCGCAACAGGAACATAGGGCTCGTCGAGGACATTGCAAACGAAATTGACCGCTATACATCGAGTTGTGAGCAAGCCACTTCGATTGAATCTATCATGGGAATCGAGGGTCATTGCTCAAAGCGGTATTTCGCGGCCTTAGGAATCCTCGTGCCAGAACCGTTCAAATTTGAGGGACGGTCGAAGCGACCACCGCGGGACGCCTTCAACTCACTGCTTAGCTTTGGCTACACGCTACTGTTGTATGAGGTCTTCACTGTGCTATTGAACAAGAGCCTACAGCCATACATGGGCTTCATGCACCAGCCACGCCGAGGACATCCGGCCCTCGCAAGTGACTTAATCGAAGAATGGAGGTCAGTAATAGTAGATTCGCTTGCACTCAGCCTGGTTACAGGCTCACAGATAAAAATTGATGACTTTCAAGACCCCGGAGTCGACGGCGGCGTATATCTCAGTCGAGAGTCAAGCAAGATATTTATTGAGAAATTTGAGAAGAAGCTTAGGAGCCACAATCAATACTTACCATACGTTGATTATCCCGTAACCTTCCGCGAGTCACTCGCTTTTCAAGCTGGAGCTCTGACCAGGGCAATCGAGCTGGGCGATCCCACAGCATACAAGCCGGTGATAGTGCGATGATACGGAGGCGCCGCCGACGCACTATTCAGAGCAAATCTCCAGGCGCTCCGCCGAAAGATGACCCTCCCCGTGAAAATTGGCACGACGATGAGACTGTCTACATCCAACACCTCGCGCATGCCGACGTAATTAGGGAACTTGAGGACGAAGACAATACACTGCTAAGAAAAATGGCAAATCGCACATATTTTACCGTTGTAGTTTACGACATTGTTGACAACAAGCGACGAGCGCGGGTAGCGAAATCGCTGCTTGGGTATGGAGAAAGAGTGCAATACTCTGGCTTCGAAGCACACCTTACTTCAAAACAGCTCGTGACGCTGACCAGCAAAATTAAGGAGATGATCGATGAGAAGGAGGACAGAGTCCGCATATACAAGATCGCGGGTCAGCCCCAGGTAACAGTCTTCGGCTCCATACCCTTGTATGAAGATGAGGAATTCACGATCATATGAGGACTGACGCCACAATGCACCCTGACAATTTAATATGCGAATGTTTTGCGGCGCAGTGGCATGAACCATGTCCAGCCACAATTCTCGTCGAATACGCCGCGCCTGAACTGGCGCACTTTCCAGCCATTTCTCGCACAAGAATCGTCAACCAAAAGGAGGTGAAACGTCTGCGTGCCGCAAAACATGCTTTTGAAAGCCATCAGTACATACCTTTGCCGCCGACGGTTGCCATAACCGGCTCCCCATGCGGGGACGGAAACTGTTGGTTTCCCGTTTTTTAGCGCTTCCAAGATTTGTTTGGTTGCCATAACCGGCTCCCCATGCGGGGACGGAAACGGTTCGCGTTGCTCAGGTCCGCGCCGCGCAGGTTCGTTGCCATAACCGGCTCCCCATGCGGGGACGGAAACGCCTCGTGCTCTTTCAAACACAATAGTTCCTCGTCAAGTTGCCATAACCGGCTCCCCATGCGGGGACGGAAA